>JAJCYL010000444.1 GCA_029262955.1 Cytophagales bacterium
GATATCACTCAGCCTATTCTATTTGTTACCTCACCTGGACAGGAAGAAGAAGTGGTAACAAGGCTGGCCAGGGTAGGATACGACAATATTTTGGGCTACCTGGAAGGAGGTTTGAAATCCTGGGCCGCTGAAGGAAAGGAAATTGATCGGATTGAAACTATTCAGGCCGATGTCCTGGCTTCAAATATCAAGGCAGGAAACAATTTCAATGTCATTGATTCTAGAAGACCAACGGAATATTCTGTAGCACATGTTGAAAATGCCGAATCCTTACCCCTTGACTACATTAATCAAAATATGGATCAGGTCTCAAAGGATGAAGTATATCACATTTACTGTGCCAGTGGCTATCGATCTGTTATTATGGCTTCTATTCTCAAATCACGGGGCTACGAAAAAGTGGTCAATGTAACGGGCGGCATTGAAGCATTGAAAAAGACTGATCTGCGCATGGAAAGTGGCGCTCTGGCCATTTAACGTATGGATTTCCTCAATACTCCATGGCCCTGGTACATCGGTGGCCCCCTGATTGGGCTAATGGTACCACTTCTACTGCTTATTGGAAATAAGCAATTGGGAATCAGTTCGTCACTTCGTCATGTGTGCGCTGCCTGTATACCGGCCAGGATTCCCTTCTTTCAATATGACTGGAAAAAATACTCCTGGAACCTGTTTTTTGTAGCTGGCATTGCTATGGGCGGGTTTCTTACCTATCTGACTACACCAGCTGACTATGAAATAAGTTTATCCTCAGAGACGAAAACGGACTTAATGTCCTTGGGAATTTCGGACTTTTCAGGAATGGTTCCCAGCGAAATATTCTCGTGGTCCAATACATCATCTTTTCAGGGATTGATTTTTATGATATTTGGTGGTTTTTTAATCGGTTTTGGTACTCGCTATGCCAATGGCTGCACTTCAGGGCATACAATCATGGGATTATCTAATTTCAGTTTGTCTTCACTGATCGCAACCATCGGGTTCTTTGTTGGCGGCCTGATTATGACACATTTTTTACTCCCATTTGTAATATAATGAAGCATACTATTTACTTAATTCTGGGGGTGTTTTTCGGTTTTATCTTAACTAAAACGGAAGTTATTTCCTGGTTCCGAATCCAGGAAATGTTCAGGTTTCAATCATTCCATATGTATGGCGTGATTGGTTCTGCACTGGTAGTTGGTATCATTTCAATCCAATTAATAAAGCGATTTCACCCGTCCACTTTTGAAGGGGAAGCAATCAACCTCGATGGCAAGCCATTAACTTTCGGTTCAGCCATTGGCGGTACCATATTTGGATTGGGTTGGGCTTTGACTGGTGCATGCCCGGGGCCAATATTTGCCTTAATAGGCGATGGGAATCTTATATTTTTACTGGTCCTCCTGAGTGCCATTCTGGGCACCTGGATTTATGGACTCCTAAAGGAGAAGTTGCCTCATTAGCATTAGCAGCTGAAAGAAGATGGTATTAAGGTGCCTGACAGTTACAACCGTCCACTAAATGCTAAAATTGGAGGATTGGGAATATTCTTTGTTTAGAGAATACTGTGATTAAGAGACGAAACCATTTGCAATAAGACTTTAGGGCAAGAACTCTTAAATATTGATCCCGACAAATTCCTCAGAGAATCCTATAGAATAATTGATGATGATTAAACGAGATCTTTCCTTTAATTTTCACTAAGCAAAAATTATAAGACACATGATTAATAAACTACTATTCACGAGCACTTTTTTACTGACTTTTACTGCCATCTCCTGTGCACAACAAAATGGCGTTCCTACTATTTCTCCTAAGGATGTAAAAACCCAGTTGGATGAAGGCAAAGATTTCACTCTTTTTGATGTCCGTCGGCAAGAGGAAGTTGATGGAGGGGTAATTGATCCCGCTGCAGTTAACTATGATTTCTATAGTGACGATTTCGACGATAATTTAGCGGAACTGGATAAAGAGCAGACTTATTACGTCTATTGTCACTCTGGTGGCCGCAGTGCTAAAACAGTAGAAAGAATGAAAGAGATGGGATTCAAAAATGTCTTTAATGTAGACGGCGGCATCATCAAATGGCAGGCCGACGGCATGAAACTGGTGAAGAAGGAATAGTAGCTGCTTTATTTTTAACTATCGTCCGACTAAATCTAATTTTAGTGAAAAATTTGCGTTTAGGCTGAATGAGGAAAGATTTCGGGTCAATCTCAAAAATACCCCCCTGCGCCTAAAGGGGTGATCGAAAGTCCTCCAGCCTTGCCGGCCGGCAGGCTTTAGGGGACTTAGGGGCAGATTTGAGTAATTATTCTTCATATTAAAAATATTTTCTCGGACGACACTAAATTTTTTTAAATACTCCCATAAACATTGTTATCGAAGAATAATATGAAAAAACTCTCTGAGTGCAGAATAGATTTTCCCTCACTAAGTCGACAATATAACGGACGGCATCTCGTCTATCTTGATGGGCCGGCAGGGTCTCAAATTCCTCAATCGGTAATTGATGCCATATCAAATTATTATAAAACTTGTAATGCCAACACTCATGGCCAATTTGTCACTACTAATGAAACCGATGATTTGATGCACGGTGTCCGTGGTAAATTGGCGGCTTTTCTAGGGGCGGAGAGTGCTGAAACCATCTCATTGGGACAGAATATGACTACGTTATGCTTCTCCTTGAGTAGAGCAATAGGCAGGACATTAGCAGCGGGTGATGAAGTTTTGATTACAGCACTTGACCACGAAGCAAACCGAGGGCCCTGGTTGTCATTAGAACAATTAGGTATAGTAGTGAAAGAAGTGGCCATGCTTCCTAATGGAGTTCTCGATTATGACGACTTTGAGCAAAAGATTAATGATAAGACAAAGTTGGTGGCCATCGGTTATGCCTCCAATTTAACCGGTACCATCAATGACATTAAAAAAGCCAGCGCATTAACTGAAAAGGTGGGTGCCAGATTGGTTGTTGACGCTGTGCACTACGCCCCCCATTTTCCTATTGATGTTAATGAGCTAGGATGTGATTTTCTCTTATGTTCTGCCTATAAATTCTATGGTCCACATGTTGGAATACTCTATAGCAAGCCCGGTGCGCTGGAAAATCTACCGACAGACAGGTTATCTACCCAGGAACAAACAATCCCCTATCTCATTGAGACTGGCACATTGAATCATGCCGCATTCTCCGGAGCGGGTGCAGCAATTGATTACCTGGAAAGTTTTGGTAACGGTGATAATACAAGAGACCGGTTGATCTCCGCAATGACTGCCATTAGTGACCACGAGCATGTCCTGGGAAAGCGACTATACACGAAACTTTCGGAAATAGATGGTATTGACATCAGAGGGCTGGACTTTAGTGAAATGAATCGTACGCCTACGATTTCATTTTATAAAGAGGGAATAACCGCGGAAGAAATCTGCAAACAATTAGGTGAAAATTCAATCTGTGGATGGGATGGTCACTTTTATGCCAAGCGAGCAGTTGAGAAAATGGGACTGCTGGATAAGGGTGGCGTGACCAGATTGGGTATCTCTATTTATACAACGGAGGAAGAGATTGATTATACTGTAAATGTGATTAAAAAATTCTTTCGTTAATTCAAAGGTCACTCCACTTTGAAATGTGATATCATAAAAAAGCCAGACATTACTGCCTGGCTTTTTGCTTTCTATAAATCTAGTGACTAATTACCAATTTGAAATGTTGAAATCTGCGGTTTTCATTACCCACACTTAAATAGTACATACCACTTGGGAATAATTTCGTTTCAATTTTGAAGTCCTGATTTCCACGAAATACCAAACCAGTTTTGATCAGTTGACCTACCTGGTTGTAAAGTGTCCAATCAAAGTCCTCATTCAATTCAACATCGAATGAAACGGTTACTATCTCATTTGCAGGATTAGGATAGATCATCACATTATCACTGTCCAGAATCTCATCATCAATGGCAGTAACGATATTATCCCCTTTATCGCCAACGTCAACCGAGGCAGCTTGAATTACAGCCTTTGTATCTGAATTTTGGAGCCAGGCTACTACAGCTAAATTATCAGCATCCTGAATCCTTTGGATAGTCCATGATTGAAAGACTGATTCTATATTTCCTGAACCGTCAACCACTAATTGACTTCCTGAACCGCTCGGTAACAATTTCCTTAAAAGGTTGGTGATCATCACACCCTGACTCTCAACAGTCTTCTCTACTATAGCAATATACAACCTGAGGTTTCCGTCAGTTATGTCAATATTAGTACTTTGGTTGATCATACTGACCGTCATAGCTACCTGATTATCTGCGGCTTGATCCAGTTGAATATTTACTGCAATATCAGGAGCAGGAAGTGACGACTGATTAAAAACGACCTCACTAAATGGTCCGGATTGTAAAACACTTGTATTGGCGCCACCACCACCAACTCCGTTAAGAACTGTTGTAGGTAATTCCTCAACCCCATAAAAGACGACTCTCGCACTATTATCCTGCGGATTTTGAGAATTAATCGGATCGGGACCAACAATATCAGTCTTATAAGTAACTAGAACTGCGTCATTGTTATTGATTAATTGACCGCTCGGGAACGCATCTTGCT
The DNA here is from genome assembly GCA_029262955.1 of Cytophagales bacterium. Classification (GTDB taxonomy): domain Bacteria; phylum Bacteroidota; class Bacteroidia; order Cytophagales; family Cyclobacteriaceae; genus JAJCYL01. The sequence continues at coordinate 4,591 of JAJCYL010000444.1, forward strand.
CTAAAGTTAAACTAAGCTCATTCAGATCAACGGCCAGCCCGGCATCTATATCGAAGGATCCAGTAAAATGTTCAACAAACACTTTCCTGACCCGTTCCTCAATAATGAAATCGTCAATCCCAAATCCTTCACTACGATTAGTGCCAGTCTGGTTGTTACCCGATTGTGCGCCAATAGCAAAGCGGAAGATTACACGTTGTCTTTCACCATTTACAAAAGGTATCTCATCCAGCTTATGTCGTGCTTCTGTCCAGGCACTGCTCAATCCACTTTGGGAACCACCGCCCCAGCCCACTAGGTTAATTATGTTGAGATCCTGGTTGCCGGGATTCCCTTGCAAACCTTGTGCCTGATACCAATTTAGCCCGGTACCTTGAGGTTCCGCTTCATTACCCAATACATTCCAGGTCTGACCGTTGTCAACCGAATATTGGAATACTGCGCCGTCACGGACATCTTTAAAATCAAAAGTGCGCTGGAATCTAACCATAGGTTGCGACAAGGCGGTAATATCAAAACAAGGCGTAAATACCCATGAATTTTCATTATCCGCAAATGGACCACTCAAATTGGTTACCCACGCATTTGCACTACCATTGGCGCCTGCATTAATGAAACCAGCGGGATTATTGACGGCCCCAAAATCCCAGGTGTTATTCAACGACCTCTGGCCATCTATATCCAAAAATGGGTTCTCATCAATGTCATCCAGGTTGCGAATATCAGGCACCCAACCATCTACAAATAACTTGTCTAAGACCGGCTCTTCACCTGGACCCGCAATATTGACTTCAATAATTTCTGCGACTCCTTCAAATGTCTCCACATAAGGATTATCCGGTGTAACCACAATAGTGGGGAGAACTGGTACCAATCTCGAATGCGTACTTGTACAACCATTGGTAGTGATAACTGTTAATTCTACCGGATAAATGCTAGCTACGGGAAAGTTGTGGTCAATAAGAAATGCCTCAGGTGGAATCTCACTGGGTGGTAATCCCGTACCAGGGTTAGTGAAATCAGTACGGTTGACCGTTATTAAAGGTGAACCGTCTTTGAAATCCATAATGAACGTTTCCACAACACCGATATTAACCGCTTTAGGCAAGGCTTCGAAAGCAAATGTTTGATCAGCACAAAGCCCCTCATATATAAAGTTCGTGTTAGGTATGTCTCCAATGAAGAACTCCTGATTGACCTGTGTTGAAACACAACCTTTATCAGTAAAGACCTCGACCCTTATTCGCCTCAAACCCTCACCTTCATAAAGGAAAGATTCAGTAAGATTTGTACTAACCCGATCATCTTCGGTGCCATCTTCAAAATCCCAATAGACGAATCGAACTGCATCTCCCGGTGCGAGACTAGTAATATTTAAATTAAATGTAACCGCTTCACCATTACAGCCCCCCACTTCATCCAATGTAATTACAGGTTTTTGGTTAATAGTGAAGGTTTGAGAGACGCTATTTTCACAACCTTCAACGTCAGTAAAGGTCATAGTAACCTCATGCACGGTCTCACCACTTACATTGAATGCACTAATCGGATCAAAAGTAGCAATACCACCTCCTGAGTTGGCAATACCAGCATTTCCTCTGTCACTAGAATAAACGACGTTTGAGGCAGTTGCAGCATTGGCAGCTACATCAGTACCGTAAAATGCTCTACCCTGTAGTGTTACCGGGGAGGCATCCTGACAAAACTCTAATGGCACAAAGGTCCCGGTTCCAATATCATCTGGATCTAACGGGAAAAATATGGTTTGTGCATCAATGGCATCATTTACGTCAGCCTCCAATTGAAATTCTTCCTGGCCTACAGGACTCAATGTGTACAATGGCGTAGGCAAAGGGTTTACAGTTACAGTAAATATATTCGATTGTTGTCCACAAATTTCATCAGGAGTATTTGTGGTGTAAGAATAGCTTACTTCAAATATTGCTGGTTTTGATCCGTCCGCATCACCAGCTATTATTGCTTCTGCATAAGCCAGGTCAGGTCGGAATCTCGCAGTCTCTCCGGTTTGAACCAGGGCAGCACCCAAAGCTGTATTTGAGGTCAGAATATTTCCATTGTAAACTAAAGTGCCACCTGCCGGACCCGGGAATGTTATTCCATCATTCTCAAAAATGATAGGAGCTGTAGGATTGTTGGTATCATAATCTATACAAACCTCTATTTCGTTGTCTGCTGATTCAGGAATTGAGACGTCCATGGTTGGTATTGGCGTTTTGTAGACGGCAATGGTAATTCTATCAACCAATGCTGCATCACCAATACAACCCTTATTGTTTTTGTAGTCCAGGTCGAATTCAAAAATAATGGGGTTAACATTAACCAAAGATGGATTAACATTAGCCGCCGCAATTGCTGCCGCCGGATAAAAATATGCTTCTCCTGTGTTATCCGGATTTCCGTCACCATCGTTATCTCCGCCCACTACGTTTTCCAAAATTGAAGTATTGTTGCTAATATCTACAAAAATTGGGTCCAGGTTGGTAATTCTACCTTTAAAAGTTGCATCAAAGATGGAACCAAATACTGCTGGGTTTGTCGTATTTAGTAAAGTGATACGATCTGAAATGGCCCCAGCTGGCGTTGACAAATCAAGTTCACATACCTGAAAGGTATCCCCATTAAGTCCTAAAATAGTGGCGCCAGTATTGCCACGTTGCGCTTCAAAACTGGGTTGTGGCAATTGATTGATTAAGACCGTTATATTCGTAGATTTTGCACATCCGGAGCCATCTGTGAAGGTATATGTAATACCATAATCACCCTGACGGTCTGTAAGATCCTGATCTCCAATCTGGACAATCTTTGCAAAAGCATTGGCAAAATTTAAACTGGCCGTTCCATCACCGTTGTCAGTTATTCCAGTGTTGGTATAAAGTGGGTTGGTGGAAGTAAACACACCTCCCGCTCCTAAAGGCGCACCACTTAAGGCCAGGTTTGGCTCATCGATACAAAACTCATTAATTGCCGGGAATCCCAACCTTCCTGGTGTAATAGTAACAGTAGGTAAAGGTGTCACGACTACATCAATTTCCAAGGCATTACCAGGAACAGTCTCACAACCAAGGAAATCCGGATCATTGTTAAGACTTTCAGCATCTGTTGTTTCTGTGACGAAATAAGTAATTGTTGTTGGCGTGGTGGTATTTAGCAAAAGGTCTGCTTCAGCATCAGGCATTGTTCCTATGTATTGCGGTGGATTAACTCCAATGTCTGCACTTGAAGTATACCATTTAAAGGTATCACCACTTAAACCAGGATCGATCGTACCCAATACATTCGCTTCGCATACAGGGAAAACCGTCTGGGTTGAAGATGGTGTTCCCGGTATAGGTTCAATATTGACTGCCACCAATGTAATTTCACTTATACACCCAAGAAATTCACCAGTTAAAATGTTGGTAACTTTTTGCACAGCAAAGAAGCGAGTAACATCTGTGGTTGCAAATAATCCAGGCAATACATCAGGCGTTGCAATCTGCGTAATAGCAAGAGGGGAGTTGACATTAAAAGCACCATTCACGTCAGATGAGAACCACCTGTACTCTACAACACCCTCGCCCCCAACAGGAGCAGGCGCAACAAACTGATGACTGGAGGTAATGTCACCAGCACAAACAGTGAACTCATAATCACTCACTACTGTTAAATTCTTATCCACAATTCTGCTCAAAGGAGTAACACCACCATCATCCGCAGTGATTTCCGGGGCAGCAGGAACAGGGAAGATGGTGATATTGACTGGAACAGTTGGCCCTTCACATCCCTGAAAAGCTGTAGTTAGCTTGTTCTTTTTGTTGGTAGTTTGTGCAACATGAACAGTGTAGGTATTCGGTATGCTCGGATTAAATACACCGGCTGTCATTAAAACCTGATAAGTTATATTGTCCTTTCCCAACACAGGTCCTGACTTATCTGCTGCCGTATACCAAGTATACTCAACATCAGGGTTGCTTCCTACTGGGCTACGTAAGATATCGGTTCCCTGAATATCCATTGCGCAAGCGTAGATTTGGGTATCAAACAACGGATCATCTGTCTCCGCCGGTGCAGGTGGTATTGGATAGACAAAAAGTTCAACAGTTGTCAAATCGCCATCACATCCCGGAAAGTCACCATCAACCCCAGCTGCATCTTCCGTAATTAACCCTATTGCATCCCGTCTTGAATAGAGAAATCGATGAGGTGTGACCTCAGTGGAAAAGGTTGCTGAGAAACTGTTTACGGTGCCAGAAGTACTGGCACTCATACTAGGCCAGATAATATCACCAATATTAAAAGAACCCGTAACGTTGGTCAATTCCATAACCTGAAATACACTCAAGTCAGTGATTGTTCCTTTTCCATTTACTTCAGGGGCGTATGGCCCAATTGAGGTTATCGTAGCAGTAGCCGACGCACTTGAAAATGAATCCCCTACTATTACGTCATTAGCAAATGAGGAAACGATCATTTCCTGGCCTGGGGTTAAAATCTGATCCACTACAAAACTACCGCAGCATATAGTTACAAGCTGACCAGGCTGAAAATCAGTGCCGGAAGTTACATTATAAGTAACCCTTCCTCTGAGTGCTGATGTCACTTGTTCACCTACCTGATAATTGAAATTGGACACGTAACCTACCGTTGCGCTAGATGCGGCAGACAATGGTGTTATACTGCTTCCAAGTCCCAAAGTCGTTTGCGCATCAACGAAATTAGCTGATGTTACAATTAGCTCGCCCCCGGCACCTTCATTACTTGCGAATTCGCTAACGGTGGCACTAGCAAAACTGATCCTACCCCTCATCAATTCACCAGTTGTGAAGACTCCTGTAACGTTCTCGATGACCACATCAGTTCCGTTATCACTAACGACAAAGCCCCTTGCGGTACCGAAATTATTCTCAATTGCCTCTCCAAGAATAAAACCAGTCGCTCCAAACGCACTAAAGTTAGTGTAACTTATCGTAGCAGTATTATTAGCCGAAGAAAACCAGACAATTCGATCATCAGCCCCTAGCGGGTCTGTTGATAGATTAAGGGTTATATCGGTTGGTGCATCTCCTTCACAGTATTCTTTGGTGAAAACTCCGTTTAGATTTTGCAATGCTGTGGGGCCAGTTGTCAGGGCATTATGAACCGTTGGATCCGGAACCACTTCAATGATAATACGGGTGGCCGGACTCTCACACCCTACAAATGTTGCACCACTCAGAAAAGGTATCTGACTATTGGTTTGTGTAACAAAAAAATCAGTTATACCAGTACTCATGGGCCCACCAAAAAGGTCGGTCTGATCAGCGACCCTGTTATCATCAATCCCCGAAATAACGACATTCACTTCCGTACCCAGGCCACCGTCGGTATACCACTTAAAAAGAACTTCCGAACCTCCATCCTGCAACTGATCCTCAGTGGCATCAACAAAATCCAACCAAATATCATCCATTTGGTCACCTTCGCAGTAAACAAAGTGATAAACTGGGGGTGTAGATAAGGGATCATAAGCCAGACTTGATGATTGATCAAACTGTATATCAGATGCATAACTTTTGGTACTAATAATTGGAGCCGCAAGGGGGACCACAGCATTGAATGAGAACACCTGAGTGGTGGAGCATCCGGTGAAATTGCTAGGGTTCGGATCGTCTGCGAGATCCGAAACATATTGAATATACCACACCCCTGTAGTTAACATTGTCAGATCAATTTCTCCGGTTGTTGGATTGATATTAGGATTTGTAAATGGTCCGGCGGGCAAATTGCTTAAACCAAATGTGCCTCCTGTCGAGGTTACTCCACCTACGGTGACATCAAGATCCAATATACCTTCATCTGTACAGTGGTAGTTATTTAGGTTGGTTAGGGCAATGGCAGGCTCAAGGAAGACATTAATGGGACTGGTCTTGAATAATCCATTCGTAGTGGTGTTATCGGACGCTACGCCCCCACCTGCATCGAAGGTGATGGTTCTTCTTGAGAATATAACCCTTAAGTGGTTGTTTGCTTCACTTGACCCATTAGCCACAAAAGCGGTATTGGTATTAAAGGTTAAGTCACCCATAATATCAGATTGCATCCTGGATGGAGGGGGACCCGGGTCACCCAGTGTATAACCACCCCCAAGTGCAAAAGCATTTGGAGGAACAACCGCCCCGTTCTTATACTGGAATCCTGTGAATTCGTAATCAGTAACTGATCCATTTGGTCCGATATTATAAAAATCCAAACCATCAATCTCCTGGATTAATTGAAGGGAAGGATCAATAGATAAATCCCCTTCATTTCGACAATTGTCAGCCACTATACCATCAATATCCGTATTTGAAACCACTATGATACTCTGGGCGGCGGAGCCTTCACAATTATTACCATCAGTAAAGGTGTATGTAATATTATGTCCAGAAGCGTTAATACCCGCTGTGTTAGTATTAAACTGATACTGTGATCCATTCCATGAAATAGCAGAACCAGCCAATGTATATTGTGCGGTAAGGGGATTGGGTGGGGCAGGGGTTAAATCGAGAAGTATATTACCCAAATTAACATCGTAGGTAGGTTGATCGGGGGTCAATGTAAAGGTTACCGGATTATCGGGATGCACCCGCACAACAATTAGATCTGGTATAGAGGGACAAGTAACCGGATCAATAATCTCAAGTTGATAGTAGTAATCAATGTCGAGTGCAGTGTTATTAAACGGAGGAATAAAACTGGGATTTGAACCCGGTTGTAATGGGGGCACTGGTCCACTGGTCAATGGTGTACTTCCACCCACGCCATCATCCTTTCCGATTGGTGTGTCAACACCCTGAATTACGGGAGCACTCCCGCCAGAACCATCAGTATCAATGGCCGCAATGGTCCATTTATAAGTATAATTACCTCCAACAGTGGGCACTACCAGCGCCGGGAGGCCGCCCAGGAATACTGATTCACCGGAACAAATAGTAATGTCAGCTGGAGACTCCGTTGGTAGTGTATTATGGGTGGGTGCACCACCTGCGTCACCTACAGGTATTTGGTTAATATTGAAGGTGATTTGAGCCAAAGGGCTAGCACATCCAGTGCCTCCTGTTGCTTCTACAAAAAATGTTGCACTTTGACCTGGTGTAATTCCGTCCAAATCAAGTTTCGCATTATCGGTTAAATCTGCATCCACTAGCGCATTACCCTCTGTCGGGCCGTCATGAATTAAATTAGTTCTAGAGATATCAGTGTACCACAACCAGTCAGCTTCATTTTCACTTGGTCCAAAAATGCTGGCAACGGTGAAAGGGTCGCCATCACAAATATCATAGCTATTGGGTGATGGGGGCGCACTGGCATTGCCTACAGATAAATATGCATATATCAATCCATCTCCCGGGTTACCACCCAAAATTACACCAGTTCCACCCTGCGTACTGCAATCAGTGGGGTTTATAGCACATGGCAGTCTTTCAACTGTACCTGTTATTCCACCCTGGGTTGCCTTTATTTTAAGTCCATCAATTTGAATTTTATCATCGTCATTATTCTCATTTACTATGTAACTAATCGTTATGGAATTTGATGTCATTGCCGTTGCTGATGGGGTCCCTGAAAAGTCGTCGTTAGAATTATCAGTGACCGTAATACCCGGTAGATCCACATCAAACTCAAAACCAGTTGGAATTGATAAAATTAATGTAACGGTATTGTCACCTGCGTCATCAAAGAATGCATTTTCCTCCGGATCTCCATCTGCTGTCTCCTGTACTCTTAAAGTCCCTAGCGGTACAAAATCATCCCCAAGGCATAACACTAACGGATTCAAGACACTATTACCAGGCATAGGAAGAATTGTCTCAACACCACCTACTGGGGTAGAAAAAGATGGTGTATTTACGTTAATAACCGTTTCTACAGCACTAAAATTCAAATCAATATCCTCAGCGACCACGTACAGATCATACATTGTGTTCTCAATAAGATTATATACTGCTTTGGTAACCGTCGTATTGATTTGACCACTCAAAACCTGGAAGTTGCCACTCCGCAGCGCTGCTGCACCAGTACCGTCCTGTTTGCTCTTAATCTGTGAAGCTGTTGGCGCAGAAACTCCATCTGCAATAAAGACATAGTAAATAATTGAAGCTTCATCGACATCGACATCTATTTCAGTCGAGGTTGTAAGGGTGTTGGAAACGCCAGATGAATTGAATGATGGTGGTGTTACGTCAGATGTTGTTGTAATAGACAACGCATCCTGAATGGTAGTTCTGTTATTAGTGGGATCCTGCTTGTCTTTGGCAAACCAAAAAACAAAATATTCCGTTTCCGCTACTAATCCGGTTAAAACAATTGGTGTCGCTGTTCCTATAGTGACACCATTGGCAACGGAATAATCAAAAATACCCTCAATATCAGCCGGATCAGCCGTACCAGACTCAATATCCGCTTCAATTGGTAAATCTGAAGTTTGTCTTATCAGCCAAAAAACATCAACTTCTTCATTAATATTCACATTGAGGTTGAATTGGGTCTCAAGCTCGTTGTCAAGTGCAGGCACAACTGCCGTGGAGATAGGATCTTCATTATCATTAATTGTAATGGTAAATTGAGAAGCTACATCCTGTAAATCATCATCAGGTGGAGTACCACCTCCGTTATCTTGCACTTGCACATCGACCGTTACCACCCCATCGCCATTGGATACAGGTGTGTAAGTCAACGTTCCGTCATTAGCAATATCCAAAGAAGTAATAATGACGTTAGTAGGGTCATCGTCACTTAAAACGAAATCGGCAACCATTTGTCCCGTTTCGTCTGTGGCCGTTCCAGGGCCAAAATCAACATCCCCACCGGCAACGTCTATGAATGATGTTGACACCACAGTGACTAAACCTGCATCTGAATTTGTTGGACCTTGATTGGGGACTGAAATGTTAATATCGGGAGCATCATTGACTGCCGTAACATCAATATTATTCATTCCCAGATTTTGGTCGGTTACAACTCCGGCACCAGAGTTGCCACCATCATTGAGTATAACTTCATACATACCTACATTGTCTCCATTCTCGTCTCCTGTAGCATGAGTATACTGGATCTGGGTATTGTCGTTGAAATAGCTATTCAATTGGGCAACTGTCCCTGTGAAAACGAGGCTACCAGTACCACTTCCAGCCACGGTCACCCCAAGAGCGTTGCTAGCCGTGAATGCTCCATCTGAAGAATTCATGTCAACCGTTATATCATTGGAACCCGCGTCCGAATCCACGATATTGATCGAACTGATATCAAAATTTGAAGCCTGATCCTCGAAAACGTTTACATCTGCAGGAAGCCCATTATCATCAAAAGGATCGTCATTTTGAGCAGTCACTGTGAAATTAAAAGTCTGGGAAGTTACACTACCTCCACCGGTATCAGCCACATCAAATCCAAAACTGTCACTGGTGGTTTCACCTCCATCATGTTCATAGTATAGATCCCCGTTGTTAATGTCTGCCTGGGTAAACATACTACCAACACCACTCACGTCAGTATCGGGTATCCCTCCATCCCATATACCGTTGCCGTCATCAAGAAATAAGATGCCATTGGATACCCCTTCTCCACTTCTTATCGTATAAGTAATGTTTCCTGCAACATCTTCTACATCTGTCGTTTCAAGCTCACCTTGTACAATATTTCCTGTAGCTCCCTCATTCAGTGTATGACCATTATTTGTAATAACGATAGGAGAATTGTTATCGAAGAAATCAATTGTGCCGTTCGCATCCGAAGAGTTACCAACCAGTGATGCATCACCACCGGTATTAAAGGCAGCATCAAGGAATGTTATGGTAAGGTCGCTAACATCATCTCCATTACCATGCGATGTTGCCATACCTGTTAGTGTAAGTGTAGCTATGTTTCCGCCTCCATTAACTGCTATGACGGGTGTTAGACCAGTTGGTACCGTACCAACCATGTCATAGTGAGTGCTTTCTGTTAAATTACCTCCCGCCATAACAAAAGTCTCACTACCAGTCAAGGTTGATGCCCTCGATCCGGTAACCGAACCGTCATTAGCACCTGTCTCGGTAAAATTACCCACATAATTAATGGTGCCATCAAGGAAATTTACCGCTCCCGTAGCATCTGAACTGGTTGGGATATTGGCCGCCGTCACATTATTAAAAGCAGCATCCAAAAAAGTGATGGTCAGATCAGTAAGGTTATTCGCACTCGCATTACTTGTTGCGGCACCAGTCAGCGTCATCGTAGCAACGGTCCCGCCTCCATTTACACTCATCACAACCGTCATAGGGCTGGGCTCATTGGGAACATCAAAATGCACACCTTCAACCAGTGCTCCCCCGGCATTGACATAAGTATCACCCGTTAAGGTTGCTGTACGAGAACCGGTTACTGTACCGTCGTTACTTTGTGATTCATCAAAATCACCCGCATAAATAATTAGCGGCGGATCACTAAAATCTATCTGCCCAGTAATATTAGAACTCGTAGGTATGTTAGCAGCCGCAACCGTAGTAAAAGCCAGATCCAAAAAATTAATAGTCAAATCACTAACGTCATTAATATTAAGATGAGAGGTTGCCGCACCTCCTAGTGTTAAAGTAGCTATCGTTCCTGCTCCATTCACAGAAATGGTTGGAAGCAAGCCAGCGGGAAGGGATGCACCTATCGTGTACTCTGCCGTAATCGTGAAAGTTCCTCCAGCATTGGTAAAAGTATCTCCTGTAAGAGTAGCCGTTCGCGAGCCAGTTACCGAACCATCATTTGTAACAGACTCAGTAAAATCACCTGAATATATTATGCTTGGTGGGTCATTAAAGTCAATCATGCCATTGGCATCGCTACTGTTGGTAATTGCCGCAGCACTACCACCAGTAAATGCTGCGTCCAAAAATGTGACAGTCAGATCGCCAACATCATTAAGGTCGGCATGACTGGTTGCAGTACTGGTCAACGTCAGTGTAGCTATAAGACTTGTACCGTCTATGGCAATTGCCGCAGTCAATCCTGCAGGTGTACTTGCTCCCATGTTGAAATGAGTAGTCTCAGTTAATGCACCAGTCATTATATAAGTATCTCCGCTTAAGGTCGCTGTTCTCATGCCCATAACCGAGCCATCATTGGCAGCAGTCTCGGTAAAATCTCCTGACCAAACAATTGACTGGGCTTGAAGATCAGAAAATGCCGATATGGTTAAGAGGAGGGCGAAAAACACCATAGTCCTAACCTTAGTAGTAAGATTTGAGTTACTAAAGCTATAATCGCGATTAATTACGAAATGTTTAGTCGTCATTTTAGGTAGTGAGGGCATCATAGTAACAATACTTCTAGTGTAAATACAAATCAAATAAATTATATATTAAATGTCAATAATATTCAAATATTTATTCGAATAGTTCCATTTTTCGTCTCCCGTAATTCAACCAACTGATTTAATAGCACAAATATTTTTTTCCATTTAAGCCTTTTCGCTGATTGGAACCTCTTTTCATAGAAAATGAAAAGAAATCTCCGGGAAATTACAATTAACTAATATCGCAAAAATTATCTTTTTGTTCTACCTAAAATGAAATCAATGGTGTACACTTAGTTAACATGGCAGAGAATTAAGATAAAGATGTAGATGAGTGGCTTACTTTAGGGATGATCACAAAGGGAGATTACCCGAATAAATTGGGCAATGACGAGTTTGCTTTCGGGTAATGACGAGAGTCTTTAATTGGTATGCAGGTCCGATGAAGTGTGTGGGCTCACCTTAGGGATGCCAATAGTTATCGGCAGGGTGAGTTGGCTTCTGATCATAAAGGGAGATTACCCGAATAAATCGGGTAATGTCGTGTCTACTTGCGGGCAATGACGAGTCTGCTTTCGGGTAATGACGAGTGGCTTTAATTGGTATGCAGGTCCGATTGAAGTGTGTGGGCTCACCTTAGGGATGCCGATAGTTAGCGGCAGGGT
>JAJCYL010000445.1 GCA_029262955.1 Cytophagales bacterium
GCCTGATCAAACTACTACGGGAAACAGATATTGGTGAAGTATCTATTCCTGATAAAGACAGGGATCTCTTCTTTGGTCAGCATGAAGCCAATGATTACCTGGAATTTTCGGATCGTGAGTTTACCCTAATCGATGAGTTTACCAACAATAAGATTTGGGTGCCAGCCCATGAGCAAGACGGAGCATTGATCAAAAGAATACGGGTAATCCAAAAGATATTTATCAGGCATCAATATTTTGAAGGTAAGTCAGAACTACTGTCTGTTGAAAACGGCTATGTGCCTGCAGCTACAGAAACTCAGGAAGCCAAATTTCCTTCATATCTCCTTCGACTGCCTTATCACTCGGTATTCAAATTTGTGAAAGTATTATCCATGGGAGATGAAGGTACAAACACTAAAGCCAGCATTTCCAGAGCCATTTCATTGAATGAAGGATGTGACAATCCAGGAATAGATAAAGATCATTTGGTGCTTGCATCAACAGATATTCGAGACCCATACAGTAAGTCATTCAGGTTATTTAACCTCAACGATTTTGAGCTATTTGTCAATAGAACGGATCATCTGGTAAAATACCTGGAATATGAACCAGACAGTTTGACCTTTCGGCACAAAACTGAAAAGCACATCAAACTGACCATTTCACTTGACCTCTATGAGATGCTATATTTCATACAGCAAGGGTTCAGTCCCTCCCTCAATGACTTGAGAGGCAAGTTCATTGAACTGATCATATTCAAGAACCTGCTGGAAAACCTAACCTACAAAGAGGTAGTGGTAACCAGCGACAATTTAGAGTTTTATAGAATCAGTAAAGACGAACAGAGCCGTCTTTACATAGAACCTATGGAAGTATAACTATGGCCATAAAATTAAATAAAGACGAGAGCCTATTCCGCAATGAATTGATTTTCACAGCTGATGCAAAAGCCGTGAATATTGACAATACATTGGTAAATCTCTTTATGTTACTCAAGCACAATGGGATAAGACCAAAACAACGAGCACGGGCAGGAAGCAATTCATTTATCGATTTAGAAACCTTGAAGAGGGTTTTCTCTAAACTCGAGGAAGAAGGCTCAATTAAAGGATTTAATGATAATCCGGACGCTGCGGAATTATGGATGCGTAGCAATCTAGTCAATATGGTTTACCGTGGAAACCTTGACAAAGAGAAAATATCCTCTTTGAGGCCAATCCACCTCGAAAGTTATAGAGTCCGAAATGCAGCCAACACTAGGGACTATAATACAGCCGATCAGGTTTATTTAATGCTATGTGCTAACCCAACCGTGCGTGAAGACCTGAAAAGTTTCTTAATGGAGGGTTGGGATCAGACAACAAGTAAAATAAACTCAGGGAACCATCTTGATGTAGATAGTTTGGGACTACTGCACATCATCAAAAATGTAAAGCCCGGATTTCTGGAAAGCAGTTCAAGCCTGAATCAGATTCAACCACTACTCCAGGATCAAGCGGAACTCTTTTGTGATGATGTGCGGAGGTTATTGGTTTACAAGCGGCTAATCCCTAGAAATGTTTTAATAGATTATCTCAAGACTATTACATCATTTCACCTTTCCATCTACATCCAGAAACTAATCCACACCCTCCCTCGGATGGTTGAAGAGGGCAATAATACGATTAGAGCGGATTGGAATATTGTAGTTGATGCCACAGATGACTTTGAAAGTAAAATTGCCCGTATTTCAGCAGAGGATGCTGAAACATTGACTAATAATGTCTATGACTATATCAAAGCCACATTTCAGATCAATGCGGCTCTGAGGAGGTTAAAACTCGACAAAACCAATTCAGACAATCTTAGCAAGGCTCTGGAGCTACTAAAAGAAAAACCACAGGATTTCGAGATATACTTCGAAACTCAATGGGACAATCTTTACAGCACACTTGATGTGGAAGATAAAGACCTAATCAGTGATATGGTCAAGTATGAAGATACCTATTTTGACCGATACATTGAATTGATTCTGAAAGCCAGAGGCAATTATCAATTCCGCTACCACATGCAGCTTTTTGACAACCTATCCCAGAAGAATAATGAAAGAGGCTTTTTAGCTCAAGGGCGTGGCAGAAAGCATCCAAGAAGATATGTTTTGGGAACAAGGTTATTGGAAACACTTGTCCAAATATTGGTTCTTGAATCAGACGGTTCCAGTTTTCAAACCAGAACGCTCTCCATTGAAGAGCTAATTCAAAATATCCGTGATCGCTATGGACTAGTCATTAATGGCTTGTCAGAAGATCGGTTCAATGATGCTGACCTCAACACACACCTTGCTTTTAAAGAGAATGTGGAAGCTTTCAAATTAAAGCTAAGACAGATAGGATTTTACAATGACCTAAGTGATGCCTATATCCTGCAAAGGATTAGACCACGGTATGAATTAAATGCTCAGTAGAATGCAGATGAAGACTCAAATAAATACATACTATCAACGAATCATTGACCTGATACTGGAATTGTATCATGACGATCTTAGCAAAGCCATACCAGGCCATTGCATGAAGATCACCGGATTGGGACTTACTGAACTTGAATTTCTTTGGGAGCTTATTCAGGAGAAATACAGCAACATTAACACTTTTATAGTAAGTGATAACTCAGCCTCTGATGAAAGGTTCATTACCGCAACCAAGCTGATAGAATTAAGAAACAAACAAGACGCTCCGCTCTTAGTCCTAATTCCATCCAATAGCAGAACATCTGCTGAAGACTCTTATGGCAATGCCACTTTCAAAGAAATTTCTTTAGAGGGG
>JAJCYL010000446.1 GCA_029262955.1 Cytophagales bacterium
CAATGCGCCTTATAATGAAGTACATCAACAAAAAGAGTAATGTACCAGCAAGCTGGTAATAGGGATAATCATCTGATGTGAATGAAATCTTCATTTAGATCACCTTTCGGTGAGTTTTATCTTCTTCGTTAAGGCTGCCAAAATTAAACATTCCTACGGCTGAACCTCCCATTTTCATCAATTTTAGAATATCGACAATAAAGAATTTAAAAAAGATTTGTGATTTGGAATAGTACTGTTGTATTCGATTATGATTTGGTCCAAAAGCCACGTATCATTTGGAAATTGATTGAAAGAGGTAGTTAAAAAAGAGGCCGGAAACCATTCGCCCCCGACCTTTAAACCTAACCAAAGTAATTACTCATGATGGCTCGCTTGCTTTTACAAAGCCCGGCAGCCAATATCCAATTATCTATGATTTAGTAACTCGGGCTTCCTTGAATGGTAAAGATTTCGTTTGGATCAAAGATTCTTCCCAGCACATAAAATGAATCACCTGAATTGTTGGTAAGTTCCATTCTAGCCATACCGTCACTATAAATACTGATATATGCAGCTGGGAAGCCAGCACTTGCAGTTCGTATCTGCATATTGACATTTATGACACCTCGCTCTGTTGGTTCAAATACTTTATAATTGTCAAGCTTTCCTTTCAGAGTTATACCTCCAACACCATTCCAGCCGGCCAGACCTATAAGTGACAACTGAATGGTTGCCTCTTCCTTGTCAACCCTTAAAAAGTTAACAACCGGATCAAGTAGAAAGAAGTTATTATGTCGGTCGTACATGCGATTTACGGTAATTACAAACTCTCTTGAGCTTACCATTTTAAGAGATGCGGCTAAACTCTTCTTACGATTTTCATCATTAACTGCTCTCTTCTCTAAGCGTTTTTCTTTTTTCAATTGAACGCTATCCGTCTGTGCGGAAACCTGACCAAAAGATACCAGGCACAACATTGAAACAATTGATAAAGCACTAGCTTTATACAATTTTCTGTTAAGTCTAATTTCCATTTCACTAAAAAATCTATATGCTTATGACGGTAGTTGAAGGAAAAGTCACATACCATATGGGAATATTGACTGAACAGTTAAATCAGTATTCATCAATCATGTTTACATCAGTATCGCTTGTTGATTTCTTAACAGAAAGATGCCAGGATGCACCCTTTAAGAACTTATTTGATTCTTAGTAATCAGCATAAGCACTGGATTGATAATTCTCAACATCTCTTAATTCTTTTAGCCAATATTCAGTCGAGACAATTGTGAGGCTTAAGGCCTCATTTTCTTGGCTCACCTCTTCATATTTCCAGACAATATTTTCTGATTCTGGAAATTTTTGACCTAATAATTGTTCATCAAACAGGCGGTAAAGGATACTATGTTCGGACATACCATCTGCAATCATGCGGCAAATGAGAGACTCACTAATCTTGGCCAGCTGATTTTTCGCCTCACTGTTAAGGGGTGAAATTTCCAGCACAACTCGAATCGCTTCGGTGTCAGGAAAAACTTTTGGAAATGCCTGATGCATCACCGTACTTATATTGAAAATATCTTCATGCAGAGTCATGTCTCCATACTCTTCCCATATTTCATCTTCCTGCATTTCATGAATCAGCTCCTGTCGCTGACCGTTATTTAACTTCTCACCAAGTCGATATTTAGCCACCAAATCTGCGGCCTCCTCAGCTTCCATATCCTGCAACGCCATAATGGCCATATCTTGAATATCGGTGTCAGAAATATCTGCATCATCGCCAAAGTCAGTCAACTGTAAAATTGACCTGAAATCATTGGGCGTCCATGAATCAGGAAGAGAGGAAATCTTCTTATATTCTTTAACTGTGACGTGAAATTGTGTTTTCATTTTCGTAATGATCTAATATCTTTTCTGGTAAAGGTCCTTTAATTCACTCTTCTTTATTTCTTCAATAAATTTGACCAAATGCGACACCATAATCTCCCACATTTTGCTGCCTTTTTCAGCGGTGGCCTTGGTAGGGTCTCCCATAACACCCGTTTCCGATATTTTCTTTGTTCTCACATACCAGGGCACTCCTCTTTCTGAGGTATAATCGAGATAATCACTGCCAAAACTAATGGTCTCATTGACTGCCTTATCCATTTGAACCATTTCAGGTCTTAAAGCTAGTGTTGTACTGGTTTCAATCTCCCCGGCATGTATGTCATTAGAAGTTTCAATGAGGTCATACAGATCAATATCACTGGTTTCTCCAGTATCTACACAAACGAATATCTCAGCGTCTCGGTTAATCATCTGAGCTGCGTAGCTCAGTGTTGGTGCATTATCGCCATGACCATTCAGAATGACTATTTTCTTAATTCCATTCTTGGCCAGTGTCATTCCAATATCATAAACGAACCTTGAAAGTGCGTCATTTGTTACGCTAAGAGTCCCCTTAAAATCTTCATGGTGATATGAAACTCCATAAGGGATAGGGGGGAGAACAAACGGTTTGGGATCACTACAAGCTTCAGCGACTCTGTTAGCAAGGTAAACTGCATCGTAATAATCAATATCGACAGGTAAGTGTGGCCCATGTTGCTCTATCGCCCCGCACGGCAAAATAGCGGTATCAACAACCTTTAGTCTTTCCTCAATTTCAACCCAAGTCATCCGCTCCCACAAATACTCATTCCTGTCATGCTCACTCATCTTTATGTTATTTTTAGTTTCTTTTGTTTCAAATGGATAGCTGGCATTAATTAATGGACTATTGAGAATGTCAATAGTCTCCCATCTGCGATTTTTTAAATAACTCGCTCCCTCACAAAGGGGCAGTAATAATTCAATTAGTGGCTTTCTGATATGAACCGGTAGATCCGATGGCATACTACGCTCATTATCAAATCTCAGAGTCATGATCAGGGAATGCGCTTTAGCTAACCTTGACGTATGATTGTTCTTCTCAATCAATCCTTTTTCTACCAGTAAATAGAAAAGATGTGCGGCGTCAGAGCCGATCTGTTTAACTTTCTTGGCCTCAAGAGCTTTTAGTCCGTTTGAAATTTGTCTGTCATTATAGCCACAATCGCGGGGATCTTCATCCAGGGCCGATAACATCCCTACTATTCTTCGACATTTTTCGCAATTCCCACAGGGATAAATCCTTCCATTTTCCTCATGCGCAGCGTGGCAGGAAACCTGTTGCGCCTGTAACTTCGGATAATTCTTAACCAGTATTTTCTGAATCATTAATTCAGAAAGGCTTCGAAGCAAGGAGTACTGATGAATACCCCATCCCTTCTTCATATAATACCTACTCAAGGCATTGTCAAAGTATTTACTTTGATCGTACAATCCTCCGTAATGTGTAATTCCATGGTAGTTCAATTTCTGAGTGGTGTCATACTCATCACCTATCAAGATATTGCCAGTCTTTCTTTTTCTGGCAATTGGGAGAACACCAAAAAGGAAAACTGCCACCGTCCAGAGACGGATTGGATACATGTCAGATCGGATTTCATCAAAATTCTCCTTGATGAAAGGCATTTGACGAAGCATCCAGTTAAAAATCCTGTCACTATTACACCAAACGCGGGCAGTGTTAGGTTCGGATTTTTCAAAGTATTTAAATGCATTAATTGCTGTAAACCAGTGTCTTCCAGCCTCATTGATAAACACGGGATGCGCATTTTTATTTAAATCTTTAAGGAGCCCATAAGTCAACAGACTATCTTTTCCTCCACTGCTCAAAATGGCATAGTCCTCCTTGTGGGTCTCAATATGATTCCAATTCAGCAGTGAGTTTTGATAAGCTGAATTTATGAACGATATCTTTGCTGCAGTATAGTGCCTACTCTTCTGAATTGCTACTGACCTATAAGGTGTTTTCAAAAACTCGTTCGGCCCCAGTAACTTATTAACATAAATCTCCCTGGAGGTATTTTCTATAGCATCTTTGATAAACCGTTGGTCCGTTTCATCGAGCAACCCATCAAATAGTATTTCTTCACAGAAAAGGCCGTAATTAATTGCAACCTGAGATGCCATCATTGAGGCTAAATTCACATCTACAGCAATTTTTTTATCAAAGACCTTTTCCAAATAGGTGTAAATCAGCTCATTTTTAGCTTTGGTGCCGTCGGTTTTAGTTAATTCGTACGGGACTTTAATTCTCCTTGTCTCGATTATGACGGGACCGACTTTTAGTTGTTGAAAAACAACAAATTCCCTAAGATTTATACTCTCCTGTTCTTTCACAGACTTCTTATATGTTTAATTATGAGCTCTATTAACCTATTCGGACCCTGGACCAAAACATCGGTACATAGCAAACCAGTTTCCTTTTCAATTGCAGCGCATTCGGCATCTATTTCGTCCGGAGTCATTCCTTCGTGATTGAGTGTAATCGCAATAACCTTCTTGCCGGAAATCATCTCTATGGCACGAATTTGTTCTGATAATGGATGTAAAGTATACCCTGGAAACCCATCGTATTCGATTCTTCTTGGAGCATGTTGCAAAATCACAAAATCAGGTCGGCCAGCAGCCAGGATCTCAAACCCACCAGGATATGCCGGGTTCATCAGACTTCCCTGACCTTCGATAATAATCGCTTCTGGCTGCTCATTTTTCCAGGCTTCATGGACTGCATGCTCTATCTCACCGGACACAAAATCGTTAATTAACGAGTCAAGAATAATGGAATACTTTGCACCCTGCATCCAGCCAGTTTGACCGGTACCAATCATTTCCGCTTTTCTGCCCTCTTTTCTTAAACCATGTACAATAATCCAGGCTGTTGTTCTCTTTCCAATGGCGGAATCAGTACCCAAAATGGCCAATTTTAGGCAATCGACCTTCTCAATCTTGCCGCTAAAAAAATGGAGTTCATCACGATCTGGTGTTCTCCTAATATCCCGAAGCTGGCAATTATTCTTCCTGGCAAGACTCACTAAAGTTTCATCTTTATTGAGAAAGTCATGCAAACCGGAATCAATGTTCAGGCCATTTTCCAGAGCCTGGGCGATTGCACTTTTCCCTTCTTGGGGTAACCTGCCACCATCCGGTGCGAGGCCGACTACGAAATAGGATACTTCGGACACCGAGTTCAAGGCCTCATTTAAGTTTTCGAAAATTGGAATTCCGCTTGTTTTGCCATCTAATACTTCTCCAGCATCCTGCCCAGCATGCGTAGAATCAATTACCCCTAAAATGTTATAGCGCTCCGTGAAGCGCACCAGGCCATGTGCTGTTTTGCCATTAGGAGTATTAAATACGGCTTCGCAATACACGAGTGCGTTTCCATCTATTGTTTTTTTCATTTTCTACCTGTTAGTATTGCGACATATCGATCAGGCTCCAACTGATTGCCCTCATCCATCTCTAAAAGTGCCACCAATCCGGCAACTGATGCCGGTAACACATGCAAACCTTCCTTTTCTTTGAGTAATCTTGACGTTCTTAGCATTTTTTCATCACTAATGTTGTAGGCACTACCCCCCGACTGACGGATGGCATAGAGCGCTTCGTTGCCGTCAAAGCTGTGCCAATTTATTAGGGGCTCGTTGACGGCGGTTTCTTTAATTTTTTCCGGAACAAGGTCTGCACATTCCTCAAGACCGTTTTTAAAAGAGTATATAATGGGATTCTTTCTTGTAGATGACGCGGCCACCATAAAAGGTACCCTGGAAGTCTTCCCTCGCTTGTATAAACTAACAAATCCACGATAAACCCCGGCCAATAAGGTGCCATTAGAAACTGGTGTGGCCACAATTTTTGGCGCATCCCTAAGCTGATCATAGATCTCATGGGCAATTTCCGCATAAGCCATAATTTGTAATGATGTGTTTGCCCCGCCAGGATTGGCATCATACCATTCATTGGTTTCTGCCTGCTCGGAAGAGTGCCGAACACTGTCCTCATATAAGCCTTCAACTCTCAGAATCTCGCTCCCAAGATTCGCTATTTCCTGTACCCTGGAAGTGTGATAACTCTCAGGTATGTGAATTATACATTTGAGGCCACTTAGTTTTGCTGCAAGGGCTACAGAGGCCCCATAATTACCACATGTTGCGACAGTAATTGTATCAAATCCCCGACGTAAGGCATCCAGGCATTGTGCAAAAGCAATCCGATCTTTTTGAGTGCCGGTTGGATTACCTCCTTCAAATTTTAGAAATAGCTGCCTGAAATCTGTTTCGCGTTCAATATTTCTAGCCCTGGAAAAAGAGGTCTCACCGACTTCCAGGTTAATGATATCTTCATAACACTCTATCCTGTCAACCAAAGACAGAGAGGAATCTTTGACCATCTCGCTCAGTTTTATTGATTCTTGAGATATAGAAGTTGAGCCTGAATATTCTGTCTTTCGACTAGCGTCCATTTATTAAAAGGAAAAGTTTACGGCTAAAATAGCAATTCATAGGCTCTATTTGTTCAATCAAATAACCAATACTGTTTATTGAACAAATAGATTTCTACCGTGTAATTAGACGGGTATCTTATTGAAAGTCACATTAAATTCTCAATTAATACTTGTCTCAATTAATACTTGATTGAGGGTAAGCTTATTAAAAACTTTGGATTTACCGTTTTAAGTCAACTGTAAGCACGGAACCCGGCTAATTGATACCTGTAATCTCGACTAATGTTATTGCTTTACTTGTTATTGATCATTCCGATATCAGAAGATTTGAGATGCAAATCTCGTTGTGGGAATGGAATAACCACACCCTGCTCATTGAATTTCCTGGCAATGGTTCTTCTAATGTCACTCTTGACCTGTTCAACCCTAAAAATATCGTCACTCCAAAACCAGACCTCGTAATCGACGGAGGAGTTTCCAAAATCTGCTAAGCGACCAAACGGTTCCTTATCTTTAACCACTTTGGGATGCTCCCTGGCGCTTTCGGATAATAACTTCAATATCAAATCGGGATCGGTGCCATAGGCTACACCCACATTGATTTTAAACCTTGCCCTGTTGTGGTTGTGACTCCAGTTTATAACCTGATCTGTAACGATTTTAGAATAGGGTAGGATGATTATTATCTCACTCCTGTTTTCCACTACAGATGTTCTCAGCCCGATCCTCCTCACCTTAACCACATCTCCACTGAGGTCCAACACATCTCCTACTTTTATTGAACCCTCAATCAACAATATGATACCGGAAATAATGTCATTGAAAGTCTGTTGAAGGCCAAGTCCAACCCCAACCAAAAGAGCAGCAGAGCCGGCAATAAGGATAGTGACCTTGACTCCAATTGATTCAAGGGCAAAAACAATGATGATAATCCAAACTACATAGCTAATAATTTGCATCAACGCGTATTCGCTGCCCTTGTCAAATTCCTTACTGCTCCAACGCCTTTGTAAGGCCTTCCTAATGACCCAGAGAAATAACCTCGCCCCAATGTAAAAGAGGCCAAGGTATAAGATATGATATACAGACAAGCTGTACTTGCCAATTGTAAAGAGATTCAACTCCAGTATACTCTTCATGTCAAAATAGTTGATGATTATGGATAGAATTCATGGCCATATATTCGGCAGCATCAGGTTGATTCTTCTGTATTGGTGGGAATGGTCAAACGTATTTTTGTCGCCCTGATTCCATCCACACTAATGATCTCAGCCGCTACTCCGCCCTCCAACTTCAATATTTTTCCCACTCGTAATTTGTGGCCGAATTTTTCAACAATTAGTCCCGACAAGGTATCGGCTTCTTCTGATATCAAATCCGTGTTGAATCTTGAATTCACATCATCAATTGACACGTCTCCATCTACCAGGTATTTGCCGTCAGACTGTTTTACAATGTCCGGCTGTTCATTGTCAAATTCATCTTGCATATTGCCAACTAATTCCTCCAAAACGTCCTCTAAGGTCACAATTCCCAAAATCGTACCATGCTCATCCTGTACAAAAGCTAAATGCTGCTTCGCGACCCGAAACTCCTGTAACAAATTTCCGATAAGGATATTTTCGGGGATATGCATTGGTGGCCTGGCTATTGTGGCAAGATCAATCTGCCCTTCTCCATCGATGCCAAACATATTTTTAAGATGAATTACTCCCAACAGTTTATCTAGGGATCCATCGCAAAGCGGAAACCTGGAGTGCATCGATTTTTTAACCTGCTGCAGGTTTTGGTTGAAGGTGTTTTTTTCATCGAGAAATTCGACCTCGTTTCTGGGGATCATGATTTTACGGGCTACCTCATCGTCGAATTTAAATACAGCATGGAGTAAGTTATGCTCATTTTTAGACAACTCTCCTTTAGCATGGGCAATGCTTAATGAAGCCCTGATTTCATCTTCGGTAAGAGCAGTTTCATGCTCACCGGAAGCCTCAATACCCAACCATTTAAGAATGATCATGGTAATAGTATTGAGGAGGTACATAAACGGATAAAGCATGATATAAAAACCTTTTAATAATACTGCTGATCCAAGGAAGACGATGCCAGGCTTGCGAATGGCATAAATTTTAGGAACCTGCTCACCGATCACAATATGGAAG
>JAJCYL010000447.1 GCA_029262955.1 Cytophagales bacterium
GGTGGTTTCACGCATATTTTATTCAATATGCTTGGACTGTTTTTTCTGGGACCACTGTTGGAGCAATTTTGGGGCGGAAAGCGCTTTCTTACCTTTTATTTAGCTACTGGAATTGGGGCAGGCTTTATTTATTTAATTATCAACTTTTTCACGCTAAACCCACTAAAAAATGCAGTGGAAGACTATACATTGAATCCCAATCCGGATGCGTTTTATATGATTATTGCGGAATATGATAAATACAACTTTGACTATAGTAACAGAGTTTATGAAGCCTATTTTGACAATCCCACAAATAGCTCCCTTGAACGGCAAACGATTGAGATTGCTAATACGCTTTATAACCACAACCTGAACATTCCAATGGTTGGTGCTTCCGGTGCGATTTATGGGATATTGATGGCTTTCGGTTTGCTTTTTCCAAATACTGAGCTAATGTTGCTTTTTCCACCAATTCCAATCAAAGCAAAATATCTGGTTTTAATTTTGGGTGGCATCGCTATTTATTCAGGTTTCAAAGGTGATGCAGGAGATAATACTGCCCATTTTGCACATTTGGGAGGTATGATTGTATCTTACATCCTCTTAAAATACTGGCAATTAAACTCTAAGAATTTCTATTAATGAATCAGGGGATATTCGACGATTTCAAAAATGCCTGGGGCCGACCAGACAATGGATTGATTCAGCTGATTCTGATCAACGTTATCATCTTTGTGGCTTTTGGAATTTTTGAAGTTCTTTCACTGTGGTCCGGAAATGGTTCCTTTTTTAGCCTCATTTCTTCTTTCATCACACTACCCTCAAACATTGATAGTTTTATTTTCCGTCCATGGACTCTGGTGACTTATGCTTTCATTCATCACGGTTTTATGCACATCCTTTTCAATATGCTTTTCCTCTACTGGTTTGGCAGACTGATCAAGGAATACTTAGGAGGCCAAAGGGTCATAAGCATTTTCTTTTTGGGCGTTATAGCAGGAGGTATCTTATATATCGTTTTATATAATGTCCTTCCTCTTTTTCAAGATGCTGTAGGTGGATCAAGGTTGGCAGGAGCATCCGCGGGTGTATTTGCAATTGTTGTTGGTGCGGCAACTTTTATGCCTAATTATACACTGTTCTTACTTTTTATAGGACCAGTAAAAATTAAATATATAGCTCTTTTTTACGTCTTGCTAAGCTTTTTGCAGTCAGCTGGTTCAAATGCCGGCGGAGAAATAGCCCACATGGGGGGAGCGCTTATGGGATTTGTCTTTATTAAACAATTACAGAAAGGCACTGATTGGGGAACCCCGATTACCTCCTTCATTGAATGGATGAAGAGCTTCTTTGTAAGACAACCCAAAATAAAGGTTACTTATTCTAATAAAAACAAAACCCAGTCTTCAAGCTCGACTTCTAAACAGTCAAAATCTGATCAAGACGAAATAGATATTATTCTTGATAAGATCTCAGACTCAGGCTACGAAAGTTTAACATCTGACGAAAAACAAAAGCTTTTCAACGCTAGTAAGAAGTAGTAGTACATTGCGAGATTATTTTTAAGGTGCACTCAAATCGTTATTTTCACACCTGAGCAAACAAGATAAAAATCTCCCGTACATATGAACGCAACCGTCGAACTTCTAAAGCTACTCATACCGGCCGCTGCTGTATTATATGGGATGTTCCTTACAATTAAACTTTTTATTAATCGCGACTACGAGAGTAAATTACTAGAAGTACGAGTTAAGGTACAGGAAACTGTAATTCCACTGAGACTTCAAGCCTATGAGCGCATTTGCCTATTTTTGGAAAGAATTTCTCCCAATAATATCATCGTAAGGTTGAATAATGGAACGCTATCTTCAAAGGAGTTGCAATCACTCTTACTTCATGAAATTAGAGAAGAATTTAATCACAATCTTTCACAGCAATTGTATATGTCCGATGAAGCCTGGAATTTAACCAAACGAGCCATGGAAGAAGTTGTATCAGTTATTAATACTTCAGCGCATGATATGAGCGATGATGCAAAAGGTATTGACCTGGCCAAGAAAATATTTGAACAAATGTTGGGCCGAGAGAATGATCCGATTGTTAATGCGCTCACTTTTTTGAAAGACGAGATTAGACAGTTTTATTAAATTAGACAATGCGCAAAAAACTCGCAGATAGCATTAAAGAGAAAGCAAGTAAAATGGCAACTGATGATAGCCAGTTGAAAACCCTCATTGACAATGTAAAACACAAAGTCGATGAGATAGCAAAAAGTGAGAAACTCAAAGCACTTTTTAGCACCGTTGAGATTTTAATTAAAATGATCCAAAGCTACATAAGTGGCGAATACCGAGAATACCCGAAAAGGACACTTCTACTTATTCTTTTTGGACTAATTTATTTCCTAATACCCCTGGATGTAATTCCAGATTTCATCCCTGTCACAGGCTTTCTGGATGACTTGACGATCTTACTTTGGGTGTATAAAAGCATTCAAAAGGATGTTGCAGCCTACCAGGAATGGGATAAACTAAAATCAACTTCATCAAATTAAGCTAAGCGAGGACTAACCTTATTAATATGTCAAATAACTTACTTCAAGGTAAAAAAGGAATAATATTTGGAGCTTTAGATGAAAATTCCATTGCCTGGAAAGTTGCACTTGAAGCTCATGCTCATGGAGCAACTTTTACTTTAACTAATGCCCCAATAGCATTGAGGATGGGGGCTATAAATCAATTGGCTGAAAAATGCAATGCCTCAGTTATTCCTGCAGATGCAACTTCTACGGATGAATTAGAGCAGCTATTTACACAATCTATGGAAGTTCTTGATGGTAAAATTGACTTCGTTCTTCATTCCATTGGCATGAGTCCAAATGTGCGCAAGAAAAAAGAGTATGGAGATCTGAATTATGATTGGTTTCTTAAAACGCTTGACATTTCGGCTATATCATTCCATAAGGTCATGCAAACGGCCGAGAAACTGGACGCTATGAATGAATGGGGTTCAATTCTGGCGCTTACATATATTGCAGCTCAACGAAATTTTCCAGACTATTCTGATATGGCCCAGGCCAAGGCCGCACTTGAATCAATTGCTAGAAGCTATGGGTATCGTTATGGCAAATTGAAGAAAGTGCGTGTTAACACAATAAGTCAGTCGCCTACAATGACTACTGCAGGAGCAGGCATTACTGGTTTTGATGTCTTCTTTGATTACGCCAATAAGATGTCCCCCTTAGGGAATGCATCTGCAGAAGACTGTGCCAACTATTGTGTAATGATGTTCTCAGATCTAACCAAGATGGTTACTATGCAAAATTTGATGCATGATGGTGGTTTTTCAAACTCTGGAATCACCGAGGAAATCATTGAACAAATGAACAAGTAAGCTTTTGGAAAATTAATATGATTGCTTTTCCCAATGCCAAAATAAATATTGGACTTAATGTCCTTGGGAAAAGGTCAGATGGATTTCATGACATTTATAGTTGTTTTTATCCAATCCCCTGGTGTGATGTTTTAGAGGTTATCGAAGGAGACAAGCTTGAATTTCATCCCAGCGGCCTTGACATTCCTGGAAACGAGGAGGACAATTTATGCCTTCAGGCATACTCACTTCTTGCCTCAGATTTCAAACTCCCACCCGTGAATATTTATCTCCATAAAGTTATTCCAATTGGTGCGGGTCTGGGCGGTGGTTCTGCAGATGCTTCTTTCTTATTGAAACTTTTGAATGAGAAATATGCCTTAGGAATTACGATAGAAAAACTTGAAGAATATGCTTCCCTGTTGGGAAGTGACTGCCCATTTTTTATAAGGAATCAGCCAGTGATTGCCACACAAACAGGTAATAGTCTTGCGCCTTGTACTCTTGACCTATCAGAGTTGTTTATTGTCCTGGTCAATCCTGGCATTCATATTTCAACTTCAGAGGCCTATGGGTTAGTCAAATTCAGTAGGCCTCCAACAGGTGAGAAGGAGTTATTCCAGATGAGTCAAATTGACAAATGGAAGAATGTTTTGACAAACGATTTTGAATTTGGACTATTTGAACTCCATCCACGAATTTCAGAGATTAAGAATTCACTTTATGAATTAGGTGCTCGGTATGCTTCAATGACAGGTTCCGGGTCCACTATTTACGGACTATTCAATCACGAAGTCGACACATCATCATTGAAAAAGTTGAATTATTCTGTATTTCAGAAGCAAATGACTCTCAATCCATGACTACAACTAGAGCTAGCTTAGTTTCGTCATCGGAAACTGCTAATCGGTTAAAATCTTTAAAGCCTTTGTCTTTCAATTTAAATAGCTTTTTCCATTTGGAAGATTTCAATTCATAGATATCTTGCCCATCTCCCATCAAGATCCTGCCTGATGTAGTTACGGTAAAATCTTCACTATTATTCTTCGTTTTGACCATCGAAGTAACCTTTTCGGTGGCAACATCTAGCTTTTTTAATGTAAAGGATGAGTCACTTTCTTTATTAGTGAAATAAACGACGCCATTATAATAATGTAGTGATCGTCCGATATTATAAGTAATTTTTTTGGTGGTTCCATCAAACGCGTCACCTAATTGAAGGGAATTTGGGCTGCCCAAAACAAAGAGAGCGACCGTTTGATCATCAACCCATGCCTGGTAGCCCACTGGTTTGACTTTCTTAAATATTAATTCCGGTTCACCCCTTTCAATAGGGAATTTCCACAATCGCTGCGTAGAATCTTGCTCCACTCTAATTACTGAAACGTGTTGTCCATCAGGAGTGACTGTTGGAGAATATTCACTTTCTGGTGTCGATCTGAACTCTTTAATCACCTTAAGACGGGTATCATAATAATATATATCTGACTGATCTCTAAAAGCTCTGGTAAAAAAAAGCCTCCCCCCATCCGGACTGAAATATGGCTGATTATCATACCCCTTCCATTTTGTAAGATTCTTCTCTTTTTTCAGATCCTTTTTATCCCAATCAATTTCATAAAGGAATATATCGGTGTCTTGAGTTTGAGCAGATAAAGCAAAGTTTTGAACAACAAAAAGAAAGCATACAAGAATAATTTTCATAGCAACCCCGATTAAAAATAAAAACTACCAATATTGACTTCCGCATACGTTTGTGGAAATATTCTATATGTTTTTCAACAAAATATACCTTAAATTGTTCCCTTCACTTTAATTAAAGATTTAAGATTAAGGCATGAATCTGAATGTAAAAGCAAAAAAGCAAAATACCTACGATGCAATTGTGGTAGGAACCGGAATTAGCGGCGGTTGGGCTGCGAAGGAATTGTGCGAAAAAGGTTTAAAGACACTGGTGCTCGAAAGAGGCCGAGATGTTAAGCATGTAGTGGATTATCCTACAATGCTCAAGAAACCATGGGAGCTGCCCAACAACGATCATCTTTCAGCAGAAGAGATGAAAGATTACGAAGTACAAAACAGAACAGGATATACTGTAAGGCAATCGACTAAACATTGGTGGGTAAAAGACACTGAACATCCCTATACAGAAACAAAACGATTCGACTGGATGCGAGGATACCATGTCGGTGGTCGTTCTATTACCTGGGGAAGGCAAAGCTATCGCTTGAGTGAAATTGATTTCGAAGCTAATGCTAAAGATGGCATCGGTGTTGACTGGCCAGTTAGATACAAGGACATTGCTCCATGGTACGATTACGTTGAATCTTTTATAGGGGTGAATGGAAGAGCCGAAGGCTTGCCGCAGCTACCTGACGGAAAGTACCTTCCTCCTATGGAATTTAACTGCATCGAAAAACATGTAAAGGCAAAGATAGAAGAGAACTTTAGCGACAGGATGATGACCATTGGCCGGTCAGCGAACCTGACTCAGCCCCACAACGGCAGGGGTAAGTGTCAGTTTAGAAATAAATGTATAAGGGGATGTCCCTACGGTGGATATTTCAGCAGCAATTCTTCAACATTGCCAGCTGCCGAAAAGACCGGGAACATGACTTTAAGGCCAAACTCTATCGTTACAGAAGTTATCTACGATGCGAATGCAAAAAAAGCATCCGGAGTGAGGATATTAGATGCTGAGACCAATGAGACCATTGAATTTTCAAGTAAAGTAGTGTTTCTATGCGCCTCATCAATGGCTTCAACTCAGATATTACTTCAGTCAGTTTCCGACAGATTCCCGACAGGTTTCGGCAATGACAGCGATCAGCTTGGTAGAAATATCATGGACCATCACCTGGGTGTTGGTGCTTTTGGGGAGTCCGATTTGTTTGGTGATCAATATCATTCTGGTAGACGACCAAATGGAATATATATTCCCAGGTTTAGGAACATGAAGGAAAAGAGAAAGGATTTTGTTAGAGGATATGGCTACCAGGGTGGAGGAAGTAGAGAAAACTGGGCTAGAGCAATTAGAGAATTTAGTATTGGAAAGGAATTGAAGGAGTTGATGGCCCATCCGGGAGTTTGGCGATTTGGAATTGGTGGATTTGGGGAAACGCTTCCAAATCCTAATAACCGAGTCACATTGAACACAGACGTTAGGGATATACATGGGTTGCCTACACTCACCTTCGATGCAGAACTTAAGGAAAATGAGATTGAAATGCGGAAGGATATGAAGACAGCAGCTGCTGAAATGTTAGAAGCAGCTGGTTTAAAAAATATCACAATGTATGACCGTGGATCACATCCCGGAATTGGCATTCATGAAATGGGCACAGCACGCATGGGTAGAGATCCAAAGACGTCAGTTTTGAATAGATATAATCAAGTTCATGCTGCCAAAAATGTGTTTGTAACAGACGGCGCATTTATGACATCTGCGGCTTGTCAAAACCCTTCATTAGGTTATATGGCATTTACCGCCAGAGCAGCGGATCATGCAGTTAAAGAAATAAATCGTGGCAACTTATAATTTATGAAAATGGATCGAAGAGAAGCGATAAAGAGAACAAGTTTAGCAATGGGTGGAATGATTTCTGCCCCAACATTGGCAGTCATCTTAAAAGGTTGTAGCCCAAGTCGATCACTCGAATGGCAGCCGACTCTGTTCACTCCTGAGCAAGCGATGATGATTGAGGACGTCTGCGAAAGGATAATACCCACAACAGACACACCAGGAGCCAAAGCAGCCGGTGTACCACAATTTGTGGAGTTAATGGTGAAATTGGTTTATAAAAGTGAAGACAGAGACCGATTTATGTCAGGCGTTGTTGACCTGGAAAAGTCATGTCAGGATGAACACCAAAAACCATTTACTAAACTGAGTGAAGAGGAACAATACGCCCTACTTAATCCGTTGAACAAAGCAAGTGCCGAAGAGGCCATTGCCAGTCATAGGCAATTAGAAGAGACCAACTATGAGCCCTCCTTTTTCAGAATGTTGAAGGAGCTAACATTAACCGGTTATTATACTTCTGAGATTGGAGCCACACAAGAACTTCAATACAACGATATACCTGGAAACTATGACGGATGTGTACCCCTTGAAGAGGTTGGTGGTAAAACCTGGGCGACATAAAGTGTCATTGTCTGCAAACCCAAATAAATCTAAAACAACCTAATTGGTTACTTTCTATCCGTATTAACTTTTAATTCAAAAACATCTTCGCGTTGATAATGACCAGTAACATCAAGTGCCATCTTTTCTTTCACAATGTCACTCAGGTCCAATTCAGCGATGAGAATATCTTCCTTATCGAAGATGGGCTCTACAATATATTGACCATTTGGACCAATAATTGAACTTCCCCCGGTCAGTACCAGTTTACTTGAATCATCGTTATATTTAGCTGGTAATTCCAGCTCGGATGGTATCTCACTTGCTTTCATAATTTGACCAGCGGCCAAGACAAAACACCGGCCTTCGAAGGCATAGCTTCTACTGGCTACCTGCAGTAACTCGTGAACATTGGGCCAAACTGCGGCGTGAATTTGTTCTCCGGAATTATGCATCGCCTGCCGTGTCAATGGCATCCAATGCTCCCAGCAAATTAATCCACCAATTTGAGCACCATGAATTTCCGCTGATTTTAGACCATGACCATCTCCAAGACCATATACCATTTTCTCAGTGAAGGTCGGCATCAGCTTCCTGTGATGATTGACCAATTGACCTTTTTCATTGATCAGAACCAGACTGTTGTAAATGGTTCCATTTTTAGAGCCTGAGCGAACGACTTCGTTAATACCTATGCAAATACCAGATTTTAGCTCTTTTGCTAGTTTACAGAGCACCTCTAATTCAGGACCTGGGACAGTTACACCATTTGCATACATTTTAGCAAAAACCTGCTTAACCGAATCGTTATTCCAAAGAGCAACATCTGGGCAATGGTCCAGCCAGGCTGGATAGCCACTTAACCAAGTCTCTCCAAAAACTATATAATTCGCCCCCTTTGCATTAGCTCCTTTAGCCAACTCAACTGCTTTATCTAAACTTTTCTCCTTATTAAAATACTCCGGCCCATGTTGGACAATAGCGGCAGTTATATGGTTTGATTTCATGTGATGTTGCCGCTCTATTAGTCACACTTGTACTCGTAATCGGTCATTTTGACATCCTCGCTGGAGGCTGCTTTTTCCTTTGCGGCTTCTATCACTGTCACAGCCAGGTCTCGGTTTTGAAGAGTTTTAAAGGGAATTCCCTCGTAATTTTCATCGTAAGTCTTCCTAATCCATTTGGCGGCTTTAGCCGAAACTCTGCTATATTTTGGTGATTTCATACAACAGCTAATCTGGATAATATCGTTACTAACAAGACGGATTTCCGTATCGTCAATTGTTATAATAGTATCAATCCAGACGTAATTAATTTCTTCATCCTCTTTGTCTTTTTTCTGCTGACCATTCGAGGAAACATGTAGGCCGCTCACCATAAGTACAATGAGTAAAATTCTAAACAAAAGTGTTCCCATAATAAATAGTTTAAGAAACTAATTTAGACTTATGCCCTATAACGACAAAATAGCACCCCAGATTATGCTTATTTTGTGAAATGATAGACTATCAGTTTGAAGACATATCCATTATCTACGCAGGAGACCCGCTATGCTCATGGTGTTGGGGTATGGCTGAAGAACTAACTTCTTTTAAGGAGTCAACTGATATCCCTTTTTATACCATCGTTGGAGGATTGAGACCGGGCACAGTAGATGAAATTACCGATCAGGAAAGGGAATTAATAAGGCATCATTGGGTTGAGGTCAATAAACGTACCGGCCAACCAGTCAACTTTGACCTGATGGATAATAAGGTGCCCTTTATTTATGATACCGAGGTACCCTGTAGGGCTGTTGTTGCTGTCAGAAATCTGAATTCCTCGAAAACACTTCCATTCTTTAAATCAATCCAAAGAAAGTTTTACGTTGAAAACAAAGACACTAATGACATGGAATTTTATGAATCTCTTGTCAAAGCAGTAGGTCTTGATTTCGATGAATTCCTGGGAAAATTCAGCGCAGAGGAAATGCGAAAAGAAACTAACGATGATTTTATGTGGTGTCGAAATGTTGGGGCCAATTCGTTTCCGACTGTCATTTTAAAACACACTTCACAATTATTTGCATTGGCCATCGGGTACTCAACCAAAAATGAAATGGAGAAAAGAATGCAGGAGATTGTGAAGAAAATTTAAGATCACTCAGGGTTTTGAATTGAGTAAGGGTATTACCTCAGAACAACAAGGTCTTCTTAAATTCAAAACTTAAATGAGACTCTTAAGGTCAATAATCCCAATTCTAATCCTACTTCTGGTATTGATAATCGATGCATCTGCTCAGAAAACGCCAAATAAGCGAGTGCTCACCTTTAAAGATACTCCACTACGCTCAGTGCTTAATGATATCGAGATCAATTTCGAAGTCAAGTTTTCGTACATCTCCCAGATTGTCAATGATCAAGTGGTTAGTGGTAAATATTCCACCCATGATTTGAAAGAGCTGGTCAAAAATATACTTGAGAAAACAGATATTGACTATCAATTCATTGATGGCAACAATGTTATTCTTAGCTCTAAGAACCAACCCAAAATTCCTAAGAAAACAAAAGATGACAGCTATTCACTTAGGGGTAAAGTAACAAATGCTAACACAAAGGAACCGGTGGCATTTGCTAGCATTGTAGTTGGAGATACTAGTAAAGGAACAGTAACCGATCTGGAAGGCCGTTTTGAAATCGGAAATCTAACTGCATCAAGAACGAAGGTTTTTGTACATATGGTGGGTTTCAAAAAAGTGGAAGAGACATTGGATCTGGAGAATACAGAAACACTTGATATTGAGCTAGAAGAAGCCTTTGTAGAATTAGAAGGCATAGAAATTACTCCTGGCTTATTTAGTATTCAAACAGCTGAACCAAGAGCGCATCAGCTGAGCTCAGAAGAAATAACTTTTTCTCCAAATTTCGCCCGTGATATTTATCGTACACTTAGTCTTGTGCCTGGCGTAGCCAATACTGAGTTTTCCTCAAAAGCAAGGATCAGGGGTGGACATTCCGATGAGACAGCGATTTATATTGATAATTTTGAGATCTATGAACCCTTCCATTTAGAGGAGTTTGACGGTGTATTCAGTGTGATAAATACCGATTTTGTAGAAGAAACCAAAGTGCTCACCGGCGGATTCTCCCCAAGATACACCGACAAAATATCGGGTATTATTAGTGTAGAAACTCCCGATAACATTAGCAAGACTGAGACTAAAATATCCTTGGATATAATCAATGCGTCAATTATGAGGAAACAAAAAATCAGCAAGAAGTCGAGTGCCTTTTTCGGAGCTAGAAGAGGCTATGTGGATCTTCTGCTAAACCAAGTGGATGATGACGAGGATGAACTTGGTATTGACCCCACATTCTATGATCTATGGGGCAAGTACAATTATCAGTTAAATAAAAGAAATCTCCTGGCGTACAATTTCTTATACTCTCAGGATAATTTCTTTATGCGGGAACAAGCAATAGTAAGGGATGACTTTTTTGATAGTAGACGAACCGGTCTGTATAACTGGGTCAATTGGAAATGGTTGCCCAGCGCTAAATTCTATACACTAACCACCCTGGGCTACCAAGTTTTGGATAAGGAATCTGAATTTAGATTTGAATCTTCCGTAAGTGATCAAAATGTAGATCGCCGAAACACTAATATTCTCATTTTGAATCAGAATTCGATATGGGATTACCACCCCGACCACAGTTTAGAATTTGGATTAGAGTTAAAGAAATTCTCCTCCAGTTACCGGTATGTTGAAGATAGAACCAATCAAACGGAATCGACTCCTAACCTGGTATTGACAGACTCTTACGATGTGAATTCTAAATTCAAAGGACATAGTGTCGCTGTTTACTTACAAGAGTCGGTTAAGGTTTCACCCAAATTAATTCTTATGGCAGGCCTTAGGTTATCCGAACAAAATTATGGAAGCTCTATCTCCCTTGGGCCCAGAACAGCATTGAACTATAACCTCTCAAATCAATTTAGAATGAATTTTGCCTATGGTATTTATTATCAACCGGACAATTTTCAAAAGACACGAACCTTTATTGGTCAGGTGCAGCCATTTACAAAAAGTAGCAAAAGCATTCACTACACTGGTTCGTTCAACTTTACTTCAAACAAGACGAACCTACTTTTGAATGTCTACTTTAAAGATAATAAACGTCTTTTTGATGATTATCGTCTTGATTTCTTTAATCGAATTGCGGGGGTCGGAATAATTGACCGTCCTTTTAATACGGTCTCGGGAACAAGTGGAGGATTCGAATTTACGACAAGACACCAATTACAAAAGCGACATTTATTATCAGCCACTTACCGCTATAGTAAGGACCAAATAATCAATGATCAGGGAATAAAAACCTATAGAGATTTCGATCGCCGACATTCCCTAACATTAAACAATGTCTTCAAATTTTCCCGAAACTTTACTATGAGTATACTTTGGACATATCATACCGGTCAACCCTATACGCCCGCCCAGGTCCAGGTGGTTGGTGACGTAGTTCGAAATGCAGATACTCAAATATTTTTTGATCTCGGCAAAAAAAACTCCCAACGCCTTCCTGATTATCATACTTTAAATTTGAA
>JAJCYL010000448.1 GCA_029262955.1 Cytophagales bacterium
GGGATCTCTGTCGTGGTCCCAATAAGCTGCATAGAGGATGCGAGGATTATTCATGTCCATACTTAGGTCTATTGCTCCGCTGTTTGCATCTACAAAATGAATCTTGTTCCAGTTTTTACCACCATCTGTAGTTTTGTAAACCCCGCGATCCTGGGTTGGAGCATAAGGGCTTCCTTGTGAGGAGACATAAACAATATCCGGATTGGTAGGATGTATCCTAACCTGAGAAATATGTAGCGTGTTTTCCAGTCCAAGGTGTGTCCAGGTTTTACCGGCATCGGTTGATTTGTAGACGCCGTCGCCACTAGAGGTCATGACCCCGCGTATGGGTGATTCACCGGTGCCTACATAAAGCACATTCGGATCAGAAGCTGAGACGGATACCGCTCCAATAGAGGTAGTATTAAAAAATTTATCCGAAATGTTGGCCCAATTGAGACCAGCATCCTCAGTTTTCCAGACACCACCACCGGCTGTTCCCATGTAATAGGTCTGGTTGTCACCGATCACCCCAGTTACTGTGGTTGACCTGCCTCCTCGAAAAGGCCCGATGTTTCTCCACTCCATTTTATTGTAGAGCAACTCATCATAGGTCTTGCCTTGTGGCTGTGATTGGTTACGATTTCTACGCTGAGCCTCCAATTGCGGAGCGACCAGGCAGATTGAAACTAAGATCAAGATTGATCTGGTAAGCATCTTCATGTGATTACAGGTTAATTGTAGCGATGAAATTAAGACAATATCAGAAATAGGCAGAATTAATTTTTATGATTGGAGGAGGGATGGTTTGGATGCATGATAGAGAGTGAAGAGGTTGGTCGGTCTTAGCACATTGCTGTGGAAAAATTTATAGCTCGCCAAGGGTCTTCCTAAATGAAATGTTCTTTGCTCTGGGTCCCTTTCAGGAGACCCTGAGAGGAAGGATACAGTTGGGCAAGTTTGAGTCGAAGTATGCGCAGTTAGTATTTGAGCTTAACCAGGTGTACGAATAGCGTTGGACACGTATTACAGAAAAACCAAATATAACGGCTTGAGTTTTAGGGTTAAAGTAAATTAGCATTATCGCTTTTTACTGAAGCTGTCAGAATCTGGATTTTCCAGATTAATGGATTGAAGGATGGGAGAGGAAATCAAAGACGATCTAATCTATGAGATTATTGGATGTGCCATAAAGGTTCCTAACACACCTGGAAGTGGCTTTCAAGAAGTGATTTATCAAAGAGCACTCGCAATTGAACTTCGGATAGCCGGACTTGAGTTCGTTCGGGAATGGAGATTCCTATATACTATAATGGGGAAGAAATTGGTTCAAAGAAGCTGATTTTTTAGTGCAAAGTGAGGTAATGGTTGAATTAAAGGGCATTGATAAAGTTGGAAGACGTTCATTTGGCCCAGGGATTGAATTACCTGGTTGCTACGAACTTAACAAAGGCCTACTTATCAATTTTGGAGCCCAAAGCCTTGAAACCAAAAGATTGAGGAATCCACGAAACAGAAAAGAATCCAAAAATCCCTGAATCCTAAAAATCCAGATTCAGACACTTTTTACACTTTTGAAGAAAATCCATTTATAACGGCTTGATTTTAATGGGTTAAGTTAAATTGCTATATTCTATTCAAGAATATACCTTAAATCTGTGATGAATGCATTCATAGACTTTGTATCGGACATAGTATCTTCTTTTCGGGAAAGACTAAAGAACTCATTCCTAAGTGCGTTTTCAATTGCATTTTTGATTAGTAACTGGCAAGCCATTCTTTATCTACTTTACTCCAATGATACTATTGAGTTAAAGATTGAGGGTGTGAAGGATTATTACACATCAGTTTATACTCTGTTCTTGTATCCATTAGGATTCGCAATTTTCTATGTAATTGGACTGCCATATTTGATGTGGCTTTTTGATTATCTGTCAGGTAACGGAATTGAAGAAAGGAAAAAAATCAGGCATTCCAATTATGTGAATGATCTTGAGCGGAGGAAAAAGGTTGCAGCAGTTCAATATCAGCTTGAGCAAGAAAAGACCGGACTCAGAGAGCAGTCGGAATTAACGGCTCAAATCGAAGATTTGATGGCTCAGCTCGAGTCTAAAAACAAAGACTTAGAAATTGTTAGAAATGAGCGAAACTCAGAACAAACTAAACGCCAGGAACTTGACAAGATGGTAGAGGAACTTCGTACTCAAAACGACAAATTAAAAGTCTCAGATTATCCCGACTTTGAGATAATATTCGCCGAGTATGGAACTGATGATACTTGGATTGATGTAACGGAAGTTATTAGAAAAACAGCCGGAGAAGATGGCTCGAAAAAGATTACAATTAGTCATGAGGATTGGCAAATTTCGGATCCAGTTCCTAACCAAGAAAAAGTTTTAAGCGTTATCTACAAACGAAATGGACAAATTGAAAAGAAGTTTTATAAGGAGAATACCACAATCATCATTAGAGATTTGAATGATCTCATAAAGGAGCCGCGGCGTATAATCAAAAAAAAGAAGAAATAGACTGGCATCCTGCCCGTTCCATCAATCCAACAATCAAAAACCATCTTGAAATGGGTCGCTTGATGAAGTTTAAAGAACCATTAAACACCGCCGTATTTACAACAAAATTTGTAATTGAGGATTTAGCACCAATTGTTTTTGTTTATCATGATAGTGATGGCTGTTGGCAGTTTCATGGATCAGAAGAGAAAGTGATAGATGATGATATCAGGATTGTTTCATTAGATGAAATTATTGCATTAGATCAATCAATAATAGAATTGGCAGAAATGCCAGAGGGTTTTGAAGCAGTGCGAAGTAAAAAAGGAGATAACTGGCAAATAGTTTAGCAGTAATTAGAATTGGAGGATGTGCTGACAGGTTTGGATGAAGAACTGACCAACGACTTTCTGGCCCTGGACATTCGTAATGCCCTTCACAGTTTAGGCGAACTGACTGGAGAAATCACTACGGACGATTTACTGGAGAATATATTCTCGAAGTTTTGTATCGAGAAGTATCACCACTTACTTATTAGTTGATTTTATATCTGCTTAATTTAGCCGTATCAGTTTCATAAGACCTGCACTCCAATGAACAAATTTCAAATAGTCATCGTCATCTTTCTTGCATTCTTTTTTTCCTGTCAGCCATCCTCACAGAAAGAGATATCAGAAAAGGAGAATTACTCACTTCAAATTGATAGTGCCAAAGTTTTGGTGAATTTATTGATGGAGACTAACAAAACACCCGGTATGGCCGTTTCCGTTGCGGTAGATGGAGAAATGGTCTGGTCAGAGGGATTCGGATATGCCGATATTGAAAATGAAATTGAGGTTGATCCATCTCGTACAATGTTTCGCATCGGAAGTGTGTCTAAAACCCTGACTGCTTCTGCCATTGGTAAGTTGATCGATGCCGAAAAAATAGACACCGAAGAAATTGTACAGACTTACGTCCCTGATTTTCCAAAGAAAAAATATCCGATTACTGTAAAACAGGCCGCCGGACATATCGCCGGAATCCGGCATTATAAAGGGAATGAGTTCCTTAGCGACAGGTATTATGAAACAGTGCGGGAAGGCCTGGATATTTTTAAGAACGATACTCTTCTATTTAAACCGGGAACAGCATATAGCTATTCGAGTTATGGCTGGAATCTGATTAGTGCAGTAATTGAAGGCGCATCGGGTCAAGACTTTCTCACATTCATGAAGGGCGAGATCTTTGATCCACTTGATATGACCAGCACCTTGCCTGACATGGCTACCAAAGAGATACCGAATAGAACCAAATTCTATGTTGTTGACAATGGGTCTGTGGATCCGGCTCCCTATGTGGACAATAGCTATAAATGGGCCGGCGGAGGATTTATAGCTACTTCCGAAGACTTAATCAAATTTGGTAAAGCACATATGTCTGCCGGATTCTTATCTGAAGCTAGTTTGAACGAGCTTCAATCCACTCAAAGGTTAGAAAGTGGAGAAGAAACAAACTATGGCATGGGGTGGGGAAGTGGCAAGGACGAGAATGGATTTTACTACGTTCGGCATAGTGGCGGTAGTGTAGGAGGCATTACCCAATTTGTGATATTCCCGGAGCAGGGCGTTATTGTAGCCATGGTGTCTAATAGTAGTCCATTAAATTATGATGGAACCCACCTGAGAATTGCTTCACTATTTCAGCTCGCTAAGGGTCTTTCTAAGTGAAATGCCCTTTCTTCAGGATTGCCCCCTGCCCCGGCAGGCAGGCTTTAGGGGTTAGGGGTGCGAGGGGCAATCTCAAGATAAAGATTTAGTAACTCGGTCTTGGCGGGGCACAAGTCACAGACTTGCGCCACGTGCTGTTTATGATATCTCCTATCCCAGCACCGCTAGTCGTTAACAGGAGGTAGCGCCTTCGTCAAGTCCGACGAAATTGAGAGAGATACTTTCTTTTCTTGAGCATATAAATTGTGAATTAGTTATCCCCTCCTCAAATTTGCCCCATGAAATTCTGGCTTAGCCTTGGGCTTACTTATTTACTGTATAATCACACCTCCTTGGCCCAGGAAGGCCGGATTGTGTTCCCTAAAAAAGACCATTTCATCACCACCAACTCATTGCTGGAATTAAGACCTAAACTGGAAAACTTTACAAGCACTGATTTTAGACTTTTGAATCAACCACAGCGGGCTTCATTCGATGTAACAACGGGCAATTTCAGTTGGCGTCCATCGAAAGAGGAATTGGGGGCGCACTTCCTCACTTTTATTGCCACCGATACTGCTAACGTGCAAATTTCTCAGGTGGTTTATGTGAAGGTTGAAGAACCTAAATATGCTCCTAAGATTTCTTTTTTGGAGAAGAATTTCAATGATTCAGAGCAGCCCATTGAGGTCCGCGAACGCCTGGACACGGTTAGATTCAGAGTACAAGCCCTGGATAAAAATGATAGGGATCAGGTCAGGTACCAATTTACTGTCAATGGTAGATCCACTCCTGCGCTAAAACACTACACCTTAGAAATATTGAATGACATACTCCTTTTCGAATGGATACCTTGTAATGAGGCGGCGAAGGAAAAGAGTTTTCGAATTGAAATTGAAGCCTTTGATAACAGTGGTTTGAGTGACCAAATGAGCCTCAGTTTTTTAGTAGAGGATTTCAATTTCCCTCCGGAAATACTTAATCAGCGGTTGAACTATGAAATATTGCCAGGAGAAACCACAGCAATAAATATAAGAGCGAAAGATTGGGATGATGATCCCCTTGAATATCGATTGTTAACACCAGGTTTATCCAATAGTTATTTCAAACTTGATGAATTGAATGGGCTATTGACGGTAAATGTTCCGGCAAGAGATATTCAGAATACGGTAAATGGTAGTTTGTCGTTGACGATCAGAGCTCAGGAGATTAAGGACCCCTCTAAGTATGTCGACATTACATTTCAGCTTAAACAGGCTGCTACTAATATCGCTCCGGAGATTACAATCTCTAAGACTGTTTTTGAGATTCAGGAAGGAAGAGAATTCAGCTACCTATTCCAGGTTTTTGATGCCAATGGTAATCAAAACCTGACCGCACGATTGCGTAATGCCCCTGAAGGACTTAGTGTGAACCAAACAGCAGATGGGAGTTATGAATTGAAGTGGTCTGTGGATTTTGATTATCTGAAGACCTATGCCAGAGGTGAGGACAAACGCTCATTTGAGACTGAATTAATAGCCACTGACGGACTGCTGGATTCTTCACCAAAGACCCTACAATTTGTGATCATCAACCAGGAGGATCCAAATGTACTAAGGAACGACTTTTTTCGGTGGAAGAGCCAGACAGCTAAGTTTATTACCTCTATGAATTATAAGAGCACTGTTTTGGATAAGAAGGCGGTGAATCGAGGCAGGTCAAATAAATGGCTTGGTTTTCTTGCCGCATCAGTGGGGGCCTTTGGCGGTTTGAGTGCGGCAACAAAAGACGGCTCCGCTCTGAATAATGCTGCACCTTTTTGGGTGTTTTCCAGTGCGGTAGTTACGGGTTATGTTGCCTTACGAACCCCTCCGTCGGAATACAGCATCATCGCAAACGAGCTTAAAAGGATGCAAACTGAACTAAAGTCCACCCAGGATGCCTTGGATCGGTTATCGGCTGAGCGACTTGATAAAACATTTAAAGGTGAATTGGGCAAGGCTGTCGACCTCTTAAAGAAGTCAACCAACACCTGGGTCATCCAATTCTACCCTAAGTATTCCGAACTAATGTACATTCAAGGACCTGAAGTCGAATTTAGTAAGGATAGGGAAAGTTCTGTGACTTTTACCAAATAAGGAATACCGGGGATTCCTGGCAAATGAAATTTACTCATTCATAAAAAACTTCTTTTTCGCCGGCATCTCAACCGTAGGTAAAGTGGTTGCATTCATTACCGCATCATTGGGTACAACTTTGTTAAGATTCAAGATATAAGCAACCAGGCTATAGACCTCGTCAGGGTTCAATGATCCTGGTTCCAGTTGGGGCATTGCTCTTTGAATATAATCAAAAAGTGTAGTGGCATATGGCCAGTAGTTGCCTACTGTTCGTTTCAGGTTACGATCTATCCCAAAATCAAAGTCCTTGCCGGAATCCCGTCCAACAAGTTGATCGTAAGGACCATACTGACCCTCATAACCATGACAACCAATACATTTTAGATTATAAATTTCAAGCCCTTTGAGTACCGAACCCTCTCCAGGAGGTAGACCATCACCATTGGGCTTGACATCTTTATCCCAGGCTGCAATTTCTTCCGGTGTTGGGGCTGAGCCCAGGTTGAATTTCCCAGGATTTTGTGCCGAGATGTTTGTGGAGTATATGATAAATATGAACAAATGCGTCATTCCCAGCTTGACTGGGAATCTCCCGAATATTTGCAGCATTATGGAGATTCCTGCTTTCGCACAAATGACATTCCTACTTTTTAGTTTGCAACAAGTAATTAAGAGCAGAAATATCCGAAGGGTATTCATAATGTCCAGGTCAATTTATATGGCTCGATATGTTGATATAATAATTATAGGATACTGTCGTCCGACTAAATCTAATTTTAGTAAAAAATGTGCGTTTAAGCTGAATGAGAAAAGATTTTGGGTCAATCTCAAAAACACCCTCCTGCCCCTAAAGGTGTGATCGAAAGCCTCCCAGGCTTGCCGGCTGGCAGGCTTTAGGGGATTTAGGGGTTGAATTGAGTAATTATTCTTCATATTAAAAATCTTTTCTCGGACGAGACTAATTAAATAAACTCATCTAATGCAAATTGAATTGAACCGTCACGGTTTACTTTCCAGGGCCTGACACTATTGTTATGATAAAAGAAACCTTCACCACGTTCTTTGCGAAGTACAGCAGGCATAGGTTGTACATGACCTTTTTCATCTGTGGCTCTGCTCAAAAGATAGGATTTCTCGCCCTGCCAATTCCAGGTGTAGGTGAATCGTACAGGACATTTATCAAGATTTGGTGGTTGAAGAATGGCTTTTTTCCATGATTCTCCTCCATTAGTGCTCACTTCGACAGTTTCAATCTTTCCTTTGCCACTCCATGCAAGGCCACTAATTTCTCTATTGCCCTTTTCTTCAATTACCTGTGGAAATGAAGGATTGGTAATCACTGATTTTACGTCCATTTCAAAAGTGAAAAGCTTAACACGACCATCTTTTGTAGCATCCGAGTACTTTGAGGTCTCTTCACGAGTCATAAAAGGTTCGTCGCTCACTTCAAGTCGCCTCAACCATTTAATTTGAGTATTGCCTTCCCATCCCGGAAGGAGTAATCTTATTGGATAACCCATACCCGGTCTTAGTGGTTCTCCATTCTGTGCATAAGCGATAATAGCATCGTCCATAGCCTTTTCAATGGTAATACTTCGTGTCATAACGGCCGCATCCTGACCCTCAGCCAGTAGCCACTTAGCTTTGGGTTTAATCCCTGCCTCATTTAAGATCAATGACAAAGGAACGCCAATCCATTCGCTGGTACTAATTAGCCCATCTAATTGACCGGCACTAATGTCCTGCGGAATATCATCTTGCCAATAGTTTTGAAAACCATTACCAGAGCACTCGATGAAACATATTTTAGATACAGAAGGGAATCTTTTGAGCTCCTCCAGACTGAATTTCAATGGGCGATCTACCATCCCATGAATAATCAGTTTATAATCTTTCGGGTCAATCTTAGGAATACCCCCGTGATGACGTTCAAAATGCAAGTCTGATGGTGTAATGACTCCGTTTAAATTTTCGAGAGGAGTATATGACCATCCAGATGGCTCTCTTAAATAAAC
>JAJCYL010000449.1 GCA_029262955.1 Cytophagales bacterium
GGAATTGATCGAGGAGACAGGCTTCTACCGAAAGTACTTCAAGAATTTGGAGGTTTATCCGAACCCGGCGAATGATTACCTCACCATAGCCTATGAGAAGCTGAACAGTGCCTCATTGGAAGTGAGATTGATAGATCTGACGGGCCAGACGGTCTACACCCAAAAGATACAAGATGGAGTGTTCAGGGAACTAAGTATTGATGTATCGAAAATAGAACGGGGAGTTTATCTGCTCAACGTGATAGATATTAATGAGGCGAGTCTACCGGTGGCCACTTATCGGGTAATATTGGATTAGCCATACTATGGCTTCAAGCCATAGTATGGCTCTACGCGTAAGAATCTACCAGTTGACGGAACTAAGTATTGATGTATTGAAAATGGAACGGGGAGTTTATCTGCTCAACGTGATAGATATTAATGAAGCCAATCTACCGGTGGCCACTTATCGAGTAATATTGGATTAACTGTAGATTCATGCCATGACTCTGAGTCATGGCATGAATACGTGTTGAAAAAAGTTGACTCCCAGACTTGCTCGACATCTAATTAATCTGGGGTAGTGTCCCACTTAGTGTGTCTGAAGAGAGGGTTTTCCACAATTAACTTCATCTAATTATAGTTAAAGTTTTGATCAAATTTAAAGTTAGTAATAGGATAACTATAAGTACCCTCTTGCATTTCGATAGCAACAAATCTGGATTTGGTGCATTTTTCAAGGCATTATTGGGCAAGATTTGCTAATTTCTGTATCCGTCTTTTGGAAAAGGATGAATTGGGCCAAACATATCACACTTTTTAGCTTCCTGTGTATAGCCTCGATTACGGCAACCAGTCAAATTCAGCCCGTCAACGAGTTGGGACTGCCATTCATTAGAAACTATTCCCATAAAGAAACTGGTGGTCACTCGCAAAATTGGGACGTTGTCCAGGACAATAGAGGCGTCATGTATTTTGCCAATACCGATGGCATTTTGGAGTATGACGGGGTGTCCTGGAGACATATCAAAAATCCTAC
Source organism: Cytophagales bacterium (assembly GCA_029262955.1). Lineage (GTDB taxonomy): Bacteria > Bacteroidota > Bacteroidia > Cytophagales > Cyclobacteriaceae > JAJCYL01. The sequence continues at coordinate 1,019 of JAJCYL010000449.1, forward strand.
TGGCCTGGTTTTTTCATTGGCTATTGATGAAAATAATGTCATTTATGCGGGTACAAGAGATGATATCGGGTACTTATCCCCTGACTCCACTGGGACCTTAAACTTCGTCTCCCTACGTGACCAAGTAGACCCCAGGTATAAAAACTTTGGAGGGGTAAGAAGAACGTTTTCAACCGTGGATGGTATCTATTTTGTTGGTTCCAGGCATATTCTAAGATGGTCCGAGGAGAAGATGAAAGTATGGGAATCCGGAGAAGCATCATTCCATATTTCTTCCTATTTAAACGATCAACTTTTTGTAAGACAACCGGGAATTGGGTTGATGACGTTAAGTAATAATACCCTGGAGCTTGTTCCAGGTGGTGAATTCTTTGCAGATAAGAGGGTGTATTTCATGTTACCTCAGCATCGAAATGATGAAAGCAAAGCCATTCTAATTGGGACAGCTAACGACGGTTTATTTGTTTATAATGAAGGGCGGGTCGAGCCCTTTTCAACCAAGGCAGACCAACACCTCAAGAAGAATTGGATTTATCATGGAGCTTACTTGCCGGATGGCTCATTGGCCATAAGTACAATTCATGGTGGTCTGGTAGTAATTGACGAAGATGGAGAAGTGAAATATTATTTAGATCGCAAAACTGGTCTCCAGAATGAATCAATTCACAAAGGTCTAGTAGACAACCAGGGCTCATTATGGCTGGCCCTTGACAATGGCATTAGTCGAGTCGATGTTTCTTCAGCTTTAACCAATTTTCCTGAGGCATTAGGGGTTAAGGGAATTATAAAATCTATTAAACGTCACCAAAACAGGCTATTCATTGCTACCAATACCGGTGTTGGCGTTTTACAACAGGGCAATGAACAATCCTTGCCGACCTTCAGACCAATCGAAGGGCTTTTAGAAAATTGCTGGTCGTTACTTAGCTATGGGGACGATTTGCTTGTATCTACTTCTACCGGGATTTTTCAGATCAGTAATGGCCAAGCCATTCGAATTCAAGGGGAGGGATTTGACGGAAGGAAGCTATATAGCTCTAAAAATAACTCATCCATTGTTTATGCCGGCAGCACCAATGGGCTATATGCGCTTGAGAGAAATGGTGAGAAATGGGCTGTAAAAGGTAAAATGGAAAACGTCGATTCGGAGATCCATTATATTCTTGAAGAAGACTCAACTATGTGGCTAGGGACTTTTCATAAAGGTATTTACGAAATACAAATGGCACCTAATTCTATACTCAAGACCAGAAGTATTACTTTATATGACACCATTCATGGATTGCCTTCAATGGTTGAAAACATTGTTACTCCCTATAAGGGGGATAAAATATTTCCCACCCACCATGGTATTTACAAGTTTAACAAAGTAAAAAAGCAGTTCGAGCTGGATCACAGGTTTGGTGAAATATTTAGTAATGGATCAAAATCAATTTTTCACTTTGAAGAGGGCAATGGAAGAGCCTGGATGCATATGTGGGATAGGGATGACATCACTAGAAATACTGGTTTTATTGAGCCACAACCAGATGGATCATATAGCTGGAATAACCTGGCATTTGTTGGTCAAAACAGAACTAGTATCTATGTAATTCTATCTGAAATGGAGGGCATCACCTGGTTCGGCTCTTCGGATTTGCTTCTTCGGTATGATCAAAAAGATGAGAGGGATTATAATTATAATTTTCGAAGCGTGATTAGAAAAGTTTCCTTAGATGGGGATTCCTTAATTTTTGGAGGGTATGGAAAGAGTCTTAATCCACAGTTGTACTATTCTAGCAATGCGGTCCGGTTTGAATTCACGGCGACAAGTTATGACCACCAGGAACGAAATGAGTTCCAATATTGGCTGGAAGGGTTTGACAATACCTGGTCTGAATGGACCAATGAAACACAGAAGGATTATACTAACCTGCCGGAAGGCAACTATAATTTTAAAATTAGAGCAAAAAATGCTTACCAAACCATAGGTGAAGAAGACGTCTATGGTTTCACCATTCTACCTCCGTGGTATCGTACCTGGTGGGCATATACTTTATATACCTTTCTGGCACTTTCCTTTATGCAGCTAATAATTTATTGGAGGTCGTTGCAATTAAAAAAGGATAAAGTTGTCCTGGAGAAAACGGTCGCAGAACGTACCCAGGAAATTGAAATCAAGAACATTCAATTAAGCGAGCAAGCAGAAAAACTGAAAGAAATGGACACCATTAAATCCAATTTCTTTGCCAATATCTCTCATGAATTCAGAACGCCACTGACATTGATTCTTGGACCTCTTAGGGAGCATACATCCGATCAGGATGCACTGATCCCTAAGAAGCAGCATAATATGATGCGGTCAAATGCGGATCGTTTGCTACGATTAATAAATCAATTGCTGGATTTGTCAAAGTTGGAATCCGGAGCATTGAAACTTCAGGTTGCCGAGCGAAATATTGTGCCCTTTGTAAAAGGTGTAACCATGTCCTTTGAAACCCTTGCAATAAATGAGGGGATTGACCTCAATGTAGTAACCGAGGAAGATCAGCTTTTACTTTATTTCGACGATGAAAAACTGGAAAAAGTATTGTCCAATTTATTGTCTAATGCATTTAAGTTTTCATCTAGAGGGGGAAGTATTACGGTTGAAATAAAAACCTATGAAGATAAAGTAGACCTGGTGATTAATGACAGCGGAATCGGGATTCCTCAAAATCAGGTTGCGCACATTTTTGACAGATTTTACCAGGTAGACAGCTCGCAAACCAAACTTCAGGAAGGAACCGGAATCGGCCTGGCTTTGACCAAAGAATTGGTG
>JAJCYL010000450.1 GCA_029262955.1 Cytophagales bacterium
GTGGACAAAGCCAACCCCTCCTTCAGCACTGGTTTAACGGTAGACCAATTGGTATCGAGCCCCCCGGAAAAAAGAATAAAGTTAAGTGCTATTACACCAACCAGCTTGGCAACTTCCGGGTTGTCAAAATTAATTCCTCCAATTCCATCAGAACCGGCTAACATGCCCACTGTGAGAAAGAGAATAAGTGTCGGTACACCAAACTTGTAGGATGTTTTTCCAACCAAAATGCTAATGAGCAGCAAAAAGGAACCAACAAGTACAATATTTTCGGTGGTTAGATTCATTCTATAAAAAAAACATGAATTTGCGAGCAATTTCTTAGGCCCCAGATCCTCAAATTTGTAAGGGTTGGCAAAAATATGACAACTGTAATCGAAAACATACCTGGTACCAGAATTATCTGTTAACTCCTTGCCAGTGGATTGACAGGAGAGCCAAATGCAAGACACGTCTTGGCAAATATCTAACTCAATCAGCCTAAGTACGGTCTCGAATCGACTGGCAAATTTATTTTATTCTACTCACAGAGACAATCCCACGCTTGTTATAATCAAGTTGAAGCCCACTAGTGTTTTACGCTCTCTATTTTTGCCTTTCGCCAAGAGTCTTTAAAAAAACCATGATTATCTAAACGTTTGTTCAGTTTTGCCGTATAGTTAAACAATGCCAAGGAAAAAGAAATATATTGAAGAAGAAGTAATTGATAAAGCCTTGACATTATTCTGGCAATACGGGTATGAAGGTACTTCTGCTCGTATGTTGGAAAAAGCGATGGGCATCAACCCATATTCGATATACGCTAGTTTCGGCAATAAACAAGGCGTATATATTGAAAGCATTAAGTGCTATCGGAGGATGTTAAATGCTATTACAGATAAACTGAAAAGTTCGGCAAACGGTAAGGAAGGTGTAAAACAATACTTCTATGATTCTGTAGCGTTTATGTTAGAAACAGGACCCAAAAATGGTTGTTTCGCAGTAAACACGATAAACGAAAGAGGAAATGGTGATCCCATGATTATGAGCGAAGCCCTAAAATGCTTTTATGATATCAAGGCACTTTTTGTTAATAACCTGAAGCAGGACGGACAAAAAGATTTCCAAACCATAGAGAAACAGGCCGACAATTTAATGATGTTATTAACCGGATTGCTTATGGCCTCTAAAATTTATTCTAAAGAAAAATTAGACCATTTTATTGAAAATACGTTCGAAAACATCTGACACTTTTTTTATACTTTATCTAAACAATCGTTTAGATATACAGACTAATAATAAACATTTAAAACCATGAGTACATTTAAAATTCACAGCATCGATTCGGCACCTGAAAAAAGCAAGCCGTTGTTGGAAAAATCTCAAAAAGGTTATGGTATGATTCCTAACCTACACGGTATGTTGGCTGAAGCGCCAGAGACACTGGAAGCTTACCAGACATTGCACGACTTATTTCAAAATACTTCATTTGATAAGGATGAACTAACGGTTGTGTGGCAAACTATTAACGTGGAGCATGAATGTCATTACTGCGTACCTGCACACACTGGCATCGCCCATATGATGAAAGTAGATCCTGCCATAACCGAAGCATTACGCAACAGAACCACCATGCCAACCGAAAAACTACAGGCACTACATGAAATGACCTTATCGATTGTTCGTAACCGTGGGCGGGTATCAGAAGCGGAACTTGATGCTTTTTATGGTGCAGGCTACAATAAACGCCAGGTATTGGAAATCATATTAGGACTGTCACAAAAAGTAATTAGCAACTATTCAAATCATATTGCTAACACACCTGTTGATCCGGCATTTAAAAAGTATGAATGGCAGGCCGAAGAAGCAATCACCTAATCGGAAAATTCAGTGATAAAGTTAAAATAAAAGTATGAGTATTTGAATTCCAAATAAGGTCGCATTATGCTCAAAATTCCTAAAAGCTAATTTTGTTAAAAGTGTTGTAGGGTAGGTAGGTGATACAATCGTATGGAATTTATGCAACATTATAAACCTCAACTGGTTGCTTAATATTTTTTACCACCATCTTACCCACTGGCTTACATTGGCAGTCAATACTCAATTTCTCTTTAAATTCTTTAGAAATTAGAAATTGGGTTTTGTGCTGTTTGTTTAGCTGTTCCAATCTTGCTGCAATAATTACGGGAGTCCCACTTACGGAATACTGCTTTCGGTTTTCGTTACCAATATTCCCTACAATTACCTCACCAGTATGCAGGCCGATCCCTACCCTCGTTACTGGAATAATACCTTCATCAGCTAGTTGTTTGACTCTTTCAAGGATCCTAAGCCCGGCTTGCAAAGCATTGTTCGCATGCATTGTGTCTTCGATAGGCGCACCAAATGTTGCCATGAAACCATCTCCTAATATTTGATTGATAATCCCATGGTGGCTATTAATGATATCCAACAACGGACCGAAAATATTGTTTTGAAAAGCAATTACCTCTTCCGGTTCTCGCTCTTCAGCAAATGAGCTAAAGTTCCTTATGTCCAAAAACATGATGGAAACCTCCAGCTTTCGTGAGTAAGCGTTATCGTTCACAAGGGTATCTGCGATTTCCTTCGAAACCTGTTGTCCAAATAGCTGTTGAACTTCATTCTTTTCATGATTGAGCCGATACGCATTAAACATACGACTCCTGATCTCTCTGGCAACATATGCTGAACATAACCCGGCAATGAGAATAAAGGCTCCCCTTACAACGTAAAGTTCTATCGGGAGATTAAGTTCGTTACCCAGAGGATCAAAGATATTTACCGCCCAAACGGTTACAAGTGAATAACCTAACGCCGAAACCGCACCTCCTAAAAAACTGAGCAGTGCACTTATACGTAGGGCTGACAGGATAATAATAATAAAATAGATAAAAATTAGAGGGGTGTCCAGAAAAATCGGACTCCATTCAATCAAGCATAAAATGAAGATCAGTACACTTGGGAAAGCTGCCTCCATAATGGTATCAGTAATTTTTAGTGCCAAAGGTATTGACCTTCCCTTGTCAAGTAAGAATCTGACTCCAAAGAACATTATGGTTTCGTATGCAATAAAAATCAATATCCAGGCTACAACCCATTCGGGGCTCAGTTCACTTCCGAAAATCCGAGCTATTTCACCCTCTACAAAGAATAGATAGCCCATGATTATAAACCCTACGATCAACGAGATTAACAAGAGCTTGATTCGGTTCAAGTCGCAGCTACATGCCGTATAATTTAGCTCGGCATTTATCTGAGCTGCTTTTTGCGACGAAATATGGTTATTCCCTGCTTGAGTCATTTTATACAAACTGTTATTGTGAGCCTTCCTTAAAAGGAAACAATTTAATTCGTTATTAAATTCATTCGAGATATGGCGATTTATCTAATTTGTTTCAAGAACTAATTGGTACCTTTTGGTTGTTGAATATTGAATAAATTAGAAGTTGCCTTCAATGAAAAGAATCATTGGTTTCATTTTAATTATTCTGCCTATCATAATGTTTTATCTGTTGTTCAAAATGGGTGATTTACCCCGGCGATCACAGGGATTGTGGCTTTGTCCTGATAGCTTTAGTGTTGTACCAGGACCACAATTCAATAAACAATAATGTTCCATTTTAATCAATAAAGATTTCATGAATTTAGTCTTGAGGAAATTTACGGCCATGATACCTTTAGGTATTGTTTTATGCTGTCTGGCAACTCCGTCGAGTGCCCAATCTAAAAGTAAGGTCGAAGTCATCTCGATCGGCTATCATTCTGATCATTGTGAGGAATGCAATGAATTAAAATCCAAGATGAAGCGGATGAACCGGAAGTTTGCATTTTCGTCAATTATTTTCATTAAATATGATAAAACCAGTGAGAAAACAAAGCGCAAGGCAGAAAAAAAGCTTCTAGAATGGGGTATGCTTGAAATTGCCAGAAGAGATGATGGTCTTAAATATGTTATCCTCTACGATGCAACTACGAAGGAAAAAATTGTACGATTAGGAGCAGAGGATTCTGTCGAAGAACTGGAAAGGAAGATCAGCTCCACATTGAAAAAATAGAAGGCTGCTCATTATGTAAACAGCCTTCACTTAAACCAACCATGATCATGACTCCTAACCTACTTTTTG
>JAJCYL010000451.1 GCA_029262955.1 Cytophagales bacterium
AAAGAGATTGCTATCGGAATTGATATTGGTGGTACAAATACCAAGTATGGGTTTGTAGAGAAAAGTGGCGAAATAATTTATCAGGATTCAATTCCGACCATGGCTGATGGTAACGTCAATGACTTTATTAAGTTCCTGCACGAAAAACTTATGCCCATAATAGCTGATCACAAGGATATCACCATTAGGGGCGTTGGCAACGGTGCACCAAATGCGAACTATTATAAAGGCACAATCGAATACGCACCTAATATAAGGTGGGGTGAATACATTTATTTCAAGGAGGCTTTCGCTCAGTATTTTGATTACCCAATGGTGTTGACTAATGACGCCAATGCCGCTGCCCTGGGGGAAATGGTATATGGTAATGCACAGGGAATGAATGATTTTATTCTCATAACCTTAGGTACGGGGTTAGGAAGTGGGATAGTCGTAAATGGCAAAGTTGTATATGGTCATGATGGTTTTGCTGGAGAATTGGGTCATGTAAACGTTAAGCCGGATGGACGGTTATGTGGATGTGGCAGAAGAGGATGTCTGGAAACTTATGTCTCTGCCACCGGTATCAAAAGGACCATATTTAAGCTAATGGCTGAAGAAACGGAAGATAGTGATCTTAGGAATATACCATATGATGATTTAACATCAATTATGATCACAGAAGCAGCCAATAAACAAGACCCACTGGCAATTAAAGCCTTCGAATATACAGGCAAAATTTTAGGTGAAAAGTTAGCGGATACTGTTTTGCACACCAGCCCGGAAGCGATTTTCCTCTTTGGTGGTCTGGTAAGGGCAGGGGACTATCTTTTTAACCCTACTAGAAAATATTTAGAACAGTTCATCTTCAAAATGTTCAAGAACAAGGTGAAACTACTGCCTTCGGGTTTGATGGATAAGAATGCGGCAGTTTTGGGTGCTTCAGCTTTAGTCTGGAAAGAGTTTGAGTAATTATTGATTCTTGAGCCAATAATTACTCGCATAACTCTGGACATTCATCCCAAGTAGATTTTTCAGCCAGATTACACTATCCATCAGGAATACTTTTAATATACCTCCTTCTTCAAACCTGCGACTGGAAGTAATAATGGATTCTTTCACCAACTTTAATTTGCCTGCTTTCCTTAACTTCCGGCATAAATAAGCGGCTTCCATAATTCTTAAATCGGGGAAACCTCCTACATCGTCAAAAATATTTTTTTTGACAAATATGCCTTGATCACCATAATAGCTTTGTCGAAACCGATATCTAATCCGATTGATAATTTCGATTGATTTAAGAAGTAAGAGCCGTCTGTCGAACGCAAACTCGAAAGCGCCTCCCACTATTTCATCTGAGTCTAATGTTCCAATTATTAATTGATCGAAATCTTTGGGTACCAGCGTATCGGCGTCAAGGAATAGGAGATATGTCCCTTGAGCCAGCCGACCTCCCTCATTCAAGGATTCGAATTTGTTGCCGGCAAAGGTCGGCTGACGTGAAACTAGTATGTTGTCAGGTATGTCTTTTAAAGTAGCATCCGATGAGCCAGCATCAATTATAATTATTTCAATTTCTTCTGGAAATTGGGCATTCGTAGCAATAGCGTAAAGACACTGCTGAATGTATTTCTGCTCATTTAAAGTGGGGATAATAATGCTAAGTGTGGGCACTCTGAGCTATGAACATTATTGCTTGAATTCTTGTTCGATCGACTTCAATATTTCTCTTATGCTGCCCTTATCATACATTTCACCCCGCTTAATCACTGAGGCAATGTCTCGGACAGCATTGATGTCATCGAGTGGATTTTGATTAAGTATAACCATATCAGCGATTTTACCATTTTCAATGGAACCGAATTCATTATCAATTTCCAGGAAGATTGAGGGATTAATTGTGGCCGCTTTTAGTGCATCTATTTCCGGAATACCAGCTTTAACAAACATTTCAAGTTCATTGTGCACACCAATACCGGGGAAACACAACGGATTAGCTCCCATGTCTGTACCAGTTAATAAGGGTACACCAGCTAAGTACATCTTAAAAAGTAATTTAGAGTAAACTTCCACTTGATCCTGTTTCAGTTTCAGCAAGTTCTCATCCCTGTTTTGAAGATGATCATTTTCTCCTATTTGCCAGTATCTTCTCATGTAAGGAGGAAGGTACCTGTAAAGTGCAGTGTCTTCCTTTATCTCTGATTCGAACCATGCATTCTTATGCCACATACTTATAGTTGGTGTGTGCCAGGTATTATTTTTTGCCATTAATTCAAACAACATCTTTATCTTATCCTCTGAGTAGGTGTCCAGCATTAATTGGTTTCTAAAAAGATATTTCTCAAAACGAGATTTGGCATTCCCATAATCAATCTCATCAACCCTTAAAGCGTCAGATTCGGTTGAAACTTCTTTGAGAATTTCTAAAAAGTGTTCTTGGCTCTTTATTCCAGCTTGGGCAGCTTCTGACGGTCTAATATCGTAGGGAACATGACCTGCCACCGGAAAGTCGATCTCGTTAGCATAACGCTGCAATTCAAGATAGATGTCTCCTGGTAACAATGAGTAGACTTTTAAAAAATCAACCCCCTCAGAAATCAGGGAATCAACCACCTGCCTGACATTTGATGGGCCATTGATTCCAACCGAACCATCCCACATTGGGTCTGGGCCATCAATTAGTGGTCCCGCGGCAAAAATCTCAGGACCAATTAATTCTCCACTCAAGACCATTCTTTTCCATCGTTTTGCCAACTGCAAATCTCCTGCCATATCCCGGATTCCAGTTACTCCATGTAGGACTAAAAGAGTCAAGAGGCGATCTTTCTCCTCATCTTTTGGATTCATCCTCCAGATTTCAGGATCATCTGGATGTGCATGCATATCCCACAGACCAGGAATTACATACTTACCATTCGCCTCGAATGTCTCTATATTGTCATTGACTGCGTAACTTCCGGATTCTTCAATGGCCTTGATCCGTTGGTCTTCGATAATAATGTCCATTGGCGATTTTGAAACTCCATCCCCAACCACATCTATTATATTCACTCCCGTTATTCTCAACGAGCCGGTAATTTCTTTTTTTGATGAACAACCTATGCTTATTGCCAAAGCAAGTACAAGCCCATAGGTATTTGATAACTTAATCATCTGACTCACCAATTCTGTTATAAACAATTCTTCCGCCGACTATTGTATAATCAACATTTGCTTTTAGCCAGTTCTCAGGAGAAGTCTCAAAAAGATCGGTGTCAAGCACTGCCATATCCGCCAATTTACCAGATTCAATGGTACCCTTAACATTTTCCTCAAAGGCACCATAGGATGATCCCCAGGTATATGCTTTCAGTGCTTCCTCCAGCGAGATCCGTTGTTCAGGAAACCAGCCCTCCGCCGGCTCACCCACCAGCGTTTGTCGAGTGACAGCCGCATATAGTCCATAAAGAGGATTGATTGGATAATATGACGCATTGGTCCCGGGCCAATCTGATCCAAATGAAAGTAAACATCCATTTTCTTGTAGTGTTTTAAAAGCATACGCCCCTTTGCAACGTTCGTGGCCGATTCTTTCTTCCATCCAGCGCATATCGTCTGTGACGTGGTAGGGTTGTACTTCAGCAACCACATTGCGATCTCGAAACAAAGCGAAATCTTCTTTTGATATGACCTGGGCATGAACCAACCGGAATCGTCGGTCTCTCTTTCCATTGACTGCATCCAGGGTATCAAGGATGTTTAGTAAAATGGCATTGGCCTCATCACCAATGGCATGTATTCGTAGCTGAACTCCACCGGCATCTGCTTTGATCAGCATGTCTTTGAAATTGGGTAAGTCCTGAGAGAACTCCCTCCAACCACCACGCCAGGACGGTGTTTCAACCGAATTGTCATTATAGGGTTCATAGAACCTGGCTGATCGGCCTCCCATGATTCCATCAATATGCGTTTTGATTGTGCCCAATGTAACCCATTCATCACCTGCTGGTTGTGGTCCACCCAGGGCGTCCCAGTCGATAACCCAACCCTTTTCTACCATATTTTGGTACTCGGATAGGCGAGAAGGAGCATAATTAATTCTACAGGTTAAATCGCCATTCTTCCGAAGCGCATCATATACGTCAAGTTGATCAAGGGGTGACATATCTTGAACAGTGGTGACACCCCATTTCCGGCATTCTTCGAGGGCTCTCTGTGCTTCTGCTAATTTCCGATCAAAACTTTTCTCGGGAACATTATTGAGGGCATTTATTAGTTGCTGTCCTCGAAGTATCCCAGTGGCTGATTCAATACCCAATTGGGCAAGGGCAAGTTCGTTGGCCATTCCAACTTGTTTGTCATAGCGAGTAACCAGGACAGGATGGTTTTGGGTTATGTCATCAATGAGTGATCGGGTTGGCTCAAATTCTCGTTTTCTTGTTTGACCACCTTCCGAGCCCAGGGCCCACGCCTCATAGGCTCCCCAATCCCCTTTTGTTATCCAACTTCCGGCGGGCAACCGCTCTGTAGTTTCTTTAACTCGCTGGATAAATAATTCATTATCATTCACATCCAATAAGTTGATGCCAAGCAGTAAGCCGCCGGCTTGAGCAAAGTGTACGTGAGAGTCATTAAAGCCAGGCACCAGGAGACGTCCTTTCAGATCAATGACTTCCTTTGCTTCCGGATTCTTCCCAGATCCGACCTCTTTAATCCGGCTATCTTCAACCGTCACCCAGGATATCCAGGGATTCTGCTTATCGCCGGTCCAAATTTTGCCGTTAACAAATGCAAGATCTGGCAAGTCTGTTTTTTCATTAGTCTGACAGCTAAAAAGGGCAACTATTAATAATGAAATGGATAGTCTCATAGAAATATTATTAGATCAAGTCTCAGCTCTTTCGGATTTGTAATCCGTTTTTTTAAGTTATGCCATGACTTGGTGTCATGGCATCACTCCCACAGCTCTGTCGGATTTGAAATCCGACAGAAAGGTATTCATTTTGATATAAAAAGTAATAACCATAGAAACGTATCGGTAAAACAATAATGACTATTTCCTTGGCTTTAAAATAGATTAGGCCCCATTTCGTCGTCGTCTGTAAACGGCTCTTTCGGATTTGTAATC
>JAJCYL010000452.1 GCA_029262955.1 Cytophagales bacterium
TAGCTCCTTGAATTTTTATTAACGAATACGAGGATAATTGCGGTGATCGGGACGCCGACCACGAGCAACAACCTTGGCGGCAACTCATAGTTCAGGAAGAATGAGTTTACACTTGAAATGATTAAAAAAATGATCCAGGCACTAATGAACATGATGATTGTCATTGGCGTCATTGATTTTTTTTCTGCCTCCTTAAAAAAAAAGAGGTAGTAAATGAAGCCAAAAGTTATGAATGCAGTGATGATGAACACCACATTAATATGTCGGGAAAGTCCTTCAATCATGACAACGATTTGACCCAATTTAAATAAAAAGCACTTTCTTTTTTCAAATAACCAGGTATTTCTACCTAAGAGAAAGCTAAGGAATCATGCCTTTTAAGATTGACTGTCAGCACTTAATTTCGCGAAGTGATTTTTGCAGAGTTTATTGAGGGGCTTTCCACCAAACTAAAAGAAGAGTTGCCTGGCCAGGAGGCACAGCGGCGAATGGCTCCTTTTGAAACCAATCAGGATAGATTCAATCTTGAGGCAAAAAATGAAGCTCAAAGTGGCGCTGTATTGATATTATTTTACCCGGATAATCATGAGATTTATTTCCCATTAATTCAGCGACCAACTTACGACGGAGTTCATAGCGATCAGGTGGCCTTACCCGGTGGGAAAAGAGAGATAACAGATATTGACCTTATTCAAACGGCTTTGAGAGAGGCTAGAGAAGAAATTGGTATTAAGGAGGAAAGTATTAAGATCATAGGCTTTTTGACTGAGTTGTACATACCTGTCAGTAATTTCAGAGTACTTCCAGTGATTGGATATTCATTAGATAAACCGTCATTTATACCCGATAATCACGAAGTAAAGGAGATTATTCTTGCCAATGTTGAAATATTAACAAACGATATTGAGCGTAAAGTTGCTGATATCAGGGTCGGTGAAAAGTACGACCTGAAGGCTCCATATTTCAGCGTAGAGGATCGTCTTATTTGGGGAGCTACGGCAATGATGTTGAGCGAACTTCAAGCAGTTCTTATTAAGCCTAATTTGCAATAATATGCATGCGCTATATTTGGCGTATAATGAATTTGAATGCCGGATAGGATACTTTTTATTGTAAACCCACACGCTGGAACTTCAAAAATCCCAATAAACGAAGGTGTGATTAAGGAGTATTTTGATCATTCTAATTGGTCACTTCAATTGACTGAGTATGCTGGTCACGCCCGGGAAATAGCCATCTCAGCACTAAAGGACAATGATGTGGTTGTGGCCATAGGAGGAGATGGTACTGTCAACGAAGTGGCCTCGGCTTTGATTGATACCACAGTAAGGTTAGGTATAATTCCCATGGGGTCAGGAAATGGTTTGTCAAACTTTTTAGGCATTCCACGGCAATTAGAAGGGGCTCTGAAGATCATAAGAAATGGGAGTATTAAAGAGATTGACACTATGTCCCTAAATAAGCATCGATTTGTGAATATGGCGGGTGTTGGTTTTGATGCTCATATTGCTCACTTGTTTAATGATTTCGGATCAAGAGGCTTCATATCCTATTCTAAATTAGTGGCTAAGGAATTTCGAAAATATGAGGGCATCAAGGTAAAAATGAAATCCGAGAACAAAGATGAGTGCCATCATGAAGCATTTGTGCTGAGTTTCGCCAACTCTTCTCAATATGGGAATAATGCTCACATTGCTCCTTTAGCTAATATCAGCGATGGCCTGGCGGATATTTGTTCAATCAAAAAATTTCCAATTGCTCAGTCTCCATTTGTTCTCTATAGAATGTTCAATAAATCCCTGTCAAAATCATCTTATTACGATTCATTTAAGACTAAAGAGCTCAAGTTAGTCAGCAATATTGACTTACTAGGTCATATAGATGGTGAACCCGTTAAGCTCGGAAAAGAGGTTCTACTGACGGTTTACAACCGAAATCTAAAAGTTTTAGTCCCACAGTAATATCAACTCAAGAGAGGAGGAATGACCTTCTGACTTAATGGCTATTGATATCTTGCTTATTGACATTGAGTTTAAAGCAAATTTTAGATACTTTTAGAATATAAATATTTGCTGAATTAGGGCCAAAACAGAGACGAAATGCATTTACTCAAGGGATTTCTTTACTTCCTGGGCGGAGAAGATGGCGAGGAAAAAGCCATGCTACTATTATTAGCCAAAGGATTTTGTATGGGTATATTCATCGCTGCTTATCAAGTAGGGGCTGAAACACTATTCATTTACGAATTGGGTGAGGAGCTAATGGAAGAAGCATTCTTTGCAGCCGGCGCAGCGGGTGTAGTTACAACGGTCATTTTCGTATGGTTACAGAAAGTAGTTAGATTCTCAATTCTCGCAATCTCCAACATATTTGTGATTTTTCTTTTCGTTCTCGGCCTGAGATTAGGGCATTTGTATATACCATGGGAATATTGGTCATTTGTTCAGTTTGTGATGATCGGGCCGGCAACTGCTCTGATTATTTTGGGCTTTTGGGGAACGTTTGGGCGTATGTTCGATTTAAGGCAGTCGAAGCGAATAATTGGTGGTATTGATACCGGTCAATTAACTGCCACAGTACTTGCATTCTATTCTATTCCAATTATCTCAAATTTTGTCCACAGTGAAACAGAGGATTTAATCGTTGCAGCTATCGTTGCGTGCTTTGGCATACTCATATTCGAGATATGGCTTGTACGTTCCTTCAATTTGGATTCCGTTACTAAGACGAAACATGGTGAAAAGAAGACCAAAAGTGTCGGCTTCATTGATCTGTTTAAGGACAAATATCTTAGGATGATGTGTTTCTTTTTGATGTTTTCCACCATTGCCGCCAATTTCATCGAGTTTTCTTTTTATTCAGCCACAGAGACCATGTATCCGGTTGAGACTGAGTTAAAAAACTTTCTGTCCGGATTTAATGGAACGGTTATGATAGTTAGTTTCCTTATCCAGAGTTTTATTAATGACATTATCATTGGAAAATATGGACTAAGGGTGTCATTGATGGTAATGCCTTTTATTCTTGCCATTTTCACCATTGGAGCAATCGTTTCAGCGCACATGTTTGGTTATACTGAAAAAAATGAAGAGTTCTTATTCTTCTATTTGTTCGTAGCCATGGGTAACCTCTTTACTCTTTCTATTAAAGATGCACTGGAAAGCCCTGCCTTTAAACTGTTTTTCCTACCGCTTGATATTAAGATACGATTTGATATTCAAACGAGAATTGAAGGTGTAATAAGTCAGGTGGCTGCCCTTATTGCGGGTTCAATTATCATTGGATTGGGTATAGTGACCTGGATAAAACTGATTCATTATTCCTATTTCGTTATCGTGATTGCTGCAGTGGTTGTCTATTTCGCTGATAGGTTGTTTGCCGAATATAAGAAGACCCTGAAGATCGCATTAGAGGGCCAAAAAGAGAAGCTTAAAGGACGAGGTAGTAGGAATGAACATAATACCATCAATGTCCTAAGATCTGAGATTGACAGTGAAGAAATTGAGAAGGTTATTACCTC
>JAJCYL010000453.1 GCA_029262955.1 Cytophagales bacterium
GCGACTCCGGAAATAGATATTGAACTATTAAGCCCTGATCGGTATTGTTGAGTTAGTCTCGACTCACCATATAAATAACAAAGCCCCCTTCATTTTTATGATAATACAATCGTTTTGCATCGGAAGAAATAGAGGGGGCCTCAGTTTGAATGCCAATGATGCTGGATATAGCTTCCGGTTGACCAAAAGGTTCATTTTTCGACTCCCTTGTAGCAGTTAATATCTTGATTTGAATGTCTTCTATATTCATTAATGCTCTTGTATAGAAAAGCTCAAGTTCATCATTTGATATAGCAGCAGCATATTGACTTAATTCGCTATTAATATTAATCATGAGGTCATCAGAGTCCTTTATTCGTCTGAAACGATCATTCATCGTGGCAATTTGTAGATTAGATTCATCAGGAAGTTCATTCCCGGAAAACTTTCCAGTGGCGTAGTACAAGGTTTGACCGTCAGCACTCACTTCCGAATCAAAATTCACTATGCGCTCCATTCTAACGTTGAGTGACTGATCAATAGCTCCGACCGTTGTCAGTTCGGTTCCATCGAATGTGCCACCGTATAGGGACCCAAAGCCTGTGGCGTAGGAACGTAGACTGGTAAAGTAAAAATTGCCATTCTGGTCCATAGTTGGACCTCCTTCCAAAGAAGTAGTATTAGCGCCAGGAATTTCTCCCATGTAATCAAAAGAGGTATCAGTGACCTTTTTTGCAAAGTGGAGATTCGAATCGTTTGTCTCTTTTTCAGAGTTATTGAAGAAGAGGTATTGATCATCCCGGGATATAAAGGGTTCCATGGCGGAGCCATCGTAGCCATTAATGCTAACTTTTGTATCATTCTTGAAAATATTGGCCGTTGATACGGGAGGAATATCAACCATTTCGGGCTCCTCATCACCACAGGCACAAAGTGTTCCAATCAGGATTGTAAGTAAATAAAACTTGCAGGTAGAGTTTAGATACAAGGGTTTGTAAGATTTATTACTTAAAACCAAGTTGAGGACTAACCCTCAGGAATGGCTTCAATCAATAGCTTAAGTGCTTTCCTTAAATCAACGTTTCCTGGACTTGAGCCCTTATAATGTCCCAGTCTAACCACTACAAGATCATGAGTAGGGATTACAAATGTCTTTTGGTTGCCAGCACCAGCCATATAATAAGCACTTTTGGGAATGGGTTCATTTCCATCTCCATTAATCCAGAAGAAGCCGCCGCCATAGACTGGTCTGCCATCAGCCACCCATGCCGGGGCCAATGTACTTGCATAGTCCACGTAACCTTCTGGCAGTAGTCGCTCTCCATTCCATACACCATCCTGGAGATACAGGTTTCCAAGTCTTGCCCAATCTCGAACCGTACCATACTCATATCCCTGGAGTAAGAAGTTTCCGTACGGATCTGTCTCAAGTACCATATTGCGCATGCCCAGCTTGTCAAACAAGTATTTGGTAGGGAAATCGTGATAATTCTCTCCTAGTGACTCAACACCCAATCTGACGAGGTAATTAGTAAGCACAGGATCAGAATTGCGGTATCGACCAATTGTATTTGGAGGCCATTGCTGTGGCCGTGTAGCAGCCCATTCAAATGAATTCACTCCTCCAGTGTAAACATATAAGTGATCGGGATAACCAAGTGCAGGGTCAAAATCAGGATCTTGTGGGGCCCTAAATCTGATACCACTCGACATACGCATGATATCGCCGATTCGAATTTGAGATTGAATATCTTGCTTGTCCGCCCATTCAGGTACCGGGGCCGGTTGCCAAAGTTCATAAACACCCTTCTGAATCAGTAGAGCCATAAGAGTTCCTGTGAGACTTTTGCCCATTGACCAACTTTCCAGCGGCGTATTTTGATCTATGCCATCCCCGTATCGTTCTCCTATGATCTGGCCTTTCCAGGTTACTATAAAACCTGCTGTCAATCCTTCAGGATTGCTGAATGCTGCATCAACGGCAGCTTGTATTTGCGCCTTATCCAATGCTGAAGGGAAAGGCTGGTTGCTTGTATTATCTCCCATAGGCCAGGGAGTTGAATTGCCTCCTGGCAGCTTACTGGTAATTGTTTTAGGATCAAAATTTAATTTATTAGAATTTAAGGGTAAACAGACACAACCCTGGTCGCCAGTATAAATTGCTGTTCGCCGTGTGCCATCTGGTAAATCAATGTGAACCGCCTTGTTATCCCGATCAATGATTGGTTTGCCAACCTTTGAACGATGTTCGTAGGGACTTGCAAAGTAGCCTACACTCTCAGCTGCAAAATCCGGATCAAGGCCAGTGATGTAGACTGCAGAACACATAATTTTCGCAAAACCTGCGGTGTGATGCGCCAGCGCATCTCCGGGAGGAGCCACATAATCTGTATCGATCTCAAAAGAATCAGCTCTGATTTTTAAACGATCTTTGAGAGAGACTTCTACTGTTACCGCGGCTTTTTTGGGAGGAGTAGAACAACTTATTAAAACAAGTAAGAAAAGCAATGTGGTATTAAAACAATTTCGAAGCATTGTGGTTGGTGTTGATTTGCAGCTTAAGATACTCAAAATGAAAATGATTCTTAAAACGTATTTATAAGTGGTATGTGAGTTTGTATTATTCCCTAATATGACCGCGAAATCAATTTATCGCTACCTGTTGCAATGTGATAAAATTGTGACATTTCTGTGACGCCAGGGCAACTTGAGTGTCGTTTATTTGTGCCTGTATAGATAATCTTTGAAGATTAATAGACATCATTTATGAAGCGAAACTACTTGTTATACCTATTTGGAGCTCTTGTTATCCTAAATAGTTGTATTGGAACAGATGAAGTTGAGGATACGATAAGTTCAATCAAAATTGTACCACCTGAAAATGTAACTCTTGTCAATGAGGGGAACTTCGCCAAAGTGCTTGGACAGGAAGTACTGCTTGAAGTGGAGGCAAAAAGCAACCTGGGAGGAACATTCATTGCAAGTCCGGTCAACCTATCCTGGTTGAGTAGTGACGAGTCAATTGCTATGGTTAGTAGCGAAGGCGTGGTTAGTGCTGTGGGTGTTGGAAAAGCGACTCTTTCGGTAACCTTTTCAACTGATATTTCCGCTCCTGTGACAGATGCTATAGAA
>JAJCYL010000454.1 GCA_029262955.1 Cytophagales bacterium
CATAGCAATCAATACATCGTGAAAGGGAATGGACGAGCCAACACTGTTGAAGATTTGCAAGAGGCTGTATTGAAGCAAGTCAATGGACAGACAATCAAAATCAAGGATGTGGCCACCGTTCAAATTGGAGCGGCTGACAAAATTGGTGATGGTTCGTTGAATGCTTCCCCGGCAGTCATCTTGACCATTTCCAAGCAGCCTGATGTCAATACACTAGAATTAACAGGTAGTTTAGATGAGGCTATTGCAGAGATGCAAAAGACGCTTCCTGAGGGTGTGGAAATCAAAAGTCACATTTTTCGGCAAGCAAATTTTATTGAGGCATCCATTGCTAATCTGAATCAGACGCTTTTGGAAGGAGCCTTTTTTGTGGTCATCGTCTTGTTCATATTCTTGATGAATTGGCGAACGACAGCAATCTCTTTGGTAGCTATCCCTATTTCATTGTTGGTGTCCATTATCGTGCTGAAGATGATGGGTTACACGATCAATACCATGAGCCTGGGTGGAATGGCCATTGCCATTGGTGCGTTGGTGGATGATGCGATTATTGATGTGGAGAATGTCTTTAAGCGCTTGCGTGAAAATATTCGCAAACCAAAAGAAGAAAGACTGCCGATACTTACCGTAGTGAAAGATGCGTCTGTAGAAATCAGAAGTTCCATTATTATCGCCACGCTGATTATTATTGTTTCATTTATTCCACTCTTTTTCCTAAGCGGAATGGAAGGTCGACTGCTTCAACCATTAGGGATCGCATTTATCACTTCGGTGCTCACCTCGTTGGTAGTAGCTGTAACAGTTACTCCTGTTTTGTGTTCGTATCTGCTAAAGGGTGACAAAGTGCTATCTAAGCAAGCGGACGGAACCAGAGTAGAGAGATGGCTTCAAAAAGTGTATTCCGGAACTTTGGTGAGAGCATTGCGAATACCGAAAATCATCATTGGGCTGACTATCGGAGCATTTCTAATCAGCATAATTTTACTTACGCAACTAGGAAGAAGCTTCCTTCCTGAATTTAATGAAGGTTCTTTAGTTATTAGTGTGGTTGGTCTTCCAGGTATGTCGTTGGAAGAAAGCAATAAAACGGGCACTCTGGTAGAGGAGCTACTTTTGGAAATGCCTGAGGTAGAAGTGGTGACGCGAAGAACGGGTCGTGCGGAACTGGACGAGCATGCGCAAGGTGTGAATGCGGCGGAGATTGACGTGCCATTCACTTTGACAGTCAAAAGCAAGGAAGCATTCTTCGAAGAAGTTCGAACTAAATTAAGTGTGGTTCCTGGTGCTAACATTACGCTAGGTCAACCCATTGCCCACCGGATTGACCACATGCTATCAGGGACACGTGCCAACATTGCCATTAAAGTGTTCGGCTCGGACTTGCAAAGACTATTTGAAATTGGAAAAAATATTGAGACCAAAATCAAAACCATAGACGGGATTGCAGACGTGGCAGTGGATCAACAAGTAGAAGTGCCTCAACTGCGCATCATCCCAAAACGGCAAATGCTTTCGGCGTATGGCATGACCGTTGGTGATTTGATGAAGCAAGTGGATGTGGCATTTGCAGGAGAGAAAGCGGGTGAAATGTATGAAGGTCAGAAATACTTTGATCTGATCGTCCGATTTCAACCCGAATCCAGAAACCGCATCGAGGTGATTGAATCCGCCCTGATTAGTTTACCGAAGGGCGGTCAAACATCTCTCAATCAACTGGCCTCCATTTCATCTGTAAGTACACCCAATACGATCAACCGAGAAGATGTACAGCGAAAAATCGTTGTCGCCGCCAATGTTCAAGAGAGGGATTTGAGAAGTGTGGTCAATGATATCCAAATGATCGTTGAAAGTTCCGTTGAATTACCAGAAGGATACAGGGTGGTTTACGGTGGGCAATTTGAAAGTGAAGCCAAAGCATCTCAATTGTTGCTGATCACAGCCGCACTTGCAATCCTAGTTATTTTCCTTTTGCTCTATTATGAATTTCAAGATGTTAAACTCTCATTCATTGTATTGATCAATTTGCCTTTGGCTTTGATTGGTGGAATTTTGATCGTGTATTTTACCTCTGGCATCATCAGCATTGCCGCTACCATTGGCTTTATCAGCCTGTTTGGTATCGCTACAAGGAACGGCATTTTGCTTGTCTCACGTTATGAGGATTTGAGAAAGGAAGGCATGCAAGGAATAGAACTGTTAAAAACAGGCGCATTGGATAGGCTTAATCCTATTTTGATGACCGCTTTTACCACAGGACTTGCCCTAATTCCATTAGCTTTAAAAGGTGGTGAGCCAGGTAATGAGATTCAAAGTCCCATGGCGATTGTAATCCTTGGAGGTTTGCTTACAGCCACACTTTTGAATTTGATTGTGATTCCGTGTGTGTATGAATTGGTGGGTCAAAAGAAAGAGTAATTGATTTACTGGAATGCTATCTGGGTAGAGATACCTGGATAGTGTTACTTTTAGGTCAAGCACGATTAGGATTTTTAAAAAGGATCGAGAAGTTGTGCATATTAGCAAGCATCCTAAGATTGGAGAATAGGAATTTTCTTCACTTGATAGTGAGGACTACTGCATTAATCATTTTCCTACAGCGTTTTACTTCCCATTTATCCTTGGAGGCCAAGATTTCGGCATCATCCAGCCAGGTAATGAACTATGTTCAGGGAGAAAAAAGAGAAAGAGAATCCCAACCATGTAACCAGGCACCACCACATGATTCCTGGCTATCCAAATCAAGGTATTTAATGTCTGTTCTTCTAAGAAAGTAGGCACATGCCAGTGCGCTCTGTCCCCTCCAACAATTATAAGATCGTATGAATTTTTCAATGTAATTGCTTCATTTCCTTATTCCAGTCTTCCATTATCAAGGCTTTTTTTGGCAACAACCAAAACTCGGTATCCCGACGCATTCTTATCAAGTGTCCAAACAAAGTATTGCTGTCCATCATATTCTTGCCACATAGTCTCATGTATCTTTTTGAAAGATTTATCTAGTGCAGTTATTGTTTCAGCTAGACCTTCTTTGGGAAATAACATTGCATAGGCAATGCATGTGTCATGCTCATTGAAGTAGTACTGAATTGTAATTTTATTATCAATGAATTACAAATATTGAAAACCGTCACTAGTTGTATTGATTTGATATACTACTTGGATAGAATCAAAATGGATAGCAATTTTTTCTTTTGATTCAGTCACAAAATTTTGTCCATGTAAACCGTGAGAAATAAATACAATCGAGGTAGTTATAATCATCGAGAATATTTTGAATCTTCTCACCGTCAGTCTCTTAAGAAATGAAAAATCATTTTGCTTTTAGCAATGCTTCAGCATATGCATCTGGAAGAGGGCTTTCTTCCACGGCTCTTGCCGCTCTCACAACATCATATTCAATTCTTCTAAATTCAACAGTTATAGCGCCAGGCTTGAATTTAGAAAGAGAGGTGTCGACAGTCATGAAAGCATAGCATGCTCGTGGGTCTTCATCCTTGGGTTTCCCCACGGATCCAATATTTATGGCATGGCGATAAGCTTGCTGACCTTCCAGATCATAAGATAGTTTTCGGTGGTATGGTTTGTGCGTGTGACCAAACAGCATGATGTCTGTATTTGCGTCCGCCAGAATTCGGACCAAGCTTTTCTCTGGTCGATCTTCAAATAAGTATTCATTGATCTTTCTTGGGCTTCCATGCACCATTAGTAAATTAAACTGCTCACCGTTGTTCTGAAATTCCATTGATAAATGACGAGGTAGCATTCTTAAATACCTCCGAACATCATCATTCACGATCTCATTTGTGAATGAAATTGAAACTGCTCCATTGGCTTTCTCCGTGTCTGTCTTATAGGCACATCCACAGTCATCGCTATTCAAACCAATTCCTTCGTCATAATTACCAGCGAGAGTTGGGATGCCTCGTTCGCGGATAATGTCAGCAACCTCGTTCGGCCAAATGTTGTATCCGACCAAATCGCCCAAACAATACACGAAATCAGGCTTTTGAAGATCAATGTCTTCCAATACTGCTTCTAAAGCAGGCAGGTTAGCGTGAATATCAGAAAAAAATGCAATTTTTATCATTGAGGTACTTCAGGTGTGTCGTAGTATTTCTTTTTAAGCCAAAAAGCCACTCTTACTAAGAGTATCAAAGCTGGAACTTCTACAAGCGGGCCTACGACTCCCGCAAACGCCTGACCTGAATTCAACCCGAAAACAGCTATGGCGACAGCTATGGCCAATTCGAAATTGTTGCCTGCTGCTGTGAATGCTATTGAAGCATTCTTATCATATTCAGCACCCATGGCTTTGCTGAAGAAAAAGCCAATAAGAAACATCAAAATAAAGTAAATCAGCAGAGGAATGGCAATACGAATTACATCAAATGGAATCTGCACAATCAATTCACCTTTCAGTGAAAACATCACTAATATGGTGAAGAGTAACGCAATCAAAGTAATCGGTGAAATTGCGGGCAAGAATTTATTCTTGTACCAGTCCTCACCTTTAGTCTTCACCAAAATCACTCGGCTTAGCAACCCTGCCAGAAATGGAATCCCGAGATAAATGGCCACACTTTCAGCAACCGTGGCAATGGATATATCGACGATGGCACCTTCAAAGCCAAAATATGGTGGAAGTACTGTAATGAATAGCCAGGCATAGAAGCTATATCCAAATACTTGAAAGACGCTGTTGAGGGCAACTAACCCAGCTCCATACTCACTACTTCCTTCAGCTAGATCATTCCAAACTAAAACCATAGCAATGCACCTAGCCAAGCCGATCAAGATCAGACCCACCATATACTCAGGATAATCCTGGAGGAATGTTAATGCTAACACAAACATGAGCACAGGGCCGACAATCCAATTTAACACGAGGGATATCGACAGTATTTTGACGTTCTTGAATACCTGTGGCAATAGTGAATAATTCACTTTTGCCAGTGGTGGATACATCATAAGGATTAAACCGATTGCAATCGGAATGTTTGTGCTGCCATTGCTGAATGAGTCAATGAAAGATGAACTTGAAGGAAATAAGTATCCAATACCAACACCTATAGCCATAGCCAGGAATATCCAAAGTGTTAGGTATTTATCCAGGAAGCTTAGTTTTTTCATATTACTTTATTGCTATATTATGATTAATTGTTCCAAATTTTTTTAACAGCAGAGGTCGGCAGGATCTTCAAACTGGTTGAAAATCTCCTCAAATCTTGTCTTCAGTACATTCCAAATTTCAGGGTTAATACAATAACTAACACTAGTTCCTTCCACAGTTCCCTGAATTACCCCTATGCTTTTCAATTCTCTTAGATGCTGTGAAACAGTTGCCTGAGCTAATCCCAGCTCTTCAACAAGATGGCCATTAATGCATGCTTTGGCTTTCAATAAGTGCATAATGATAGCCACACGAGCCGGGTGCGAGAATGCTTTTCCTAAAATTGCAATCTCATTATGTTCCTCTGTGTAATTCTGTATTTTAGTTACTCCCATTATTATATCGCAATATTATAATTAATAGAGATTAAAAACAAATGAAGAGGTTTGCCTTATCCATGAGATGGGAAGGCAAGTGTTTTGTGGTTTTAGCAGACTTTGCAAATAGTTATTCTGCTACCATATTCATTTCTTTGCTTAATCCGAAGTTGGAAATAAATGGAGTGAAAAAAATCCAGGAACTTATATCGTCAAGGTTGATCATGCGTATCATCTTGGAAGAAGGAAAAACGCATTAAGATATTCGAACGTATTTAAGTAGTTGCGTCAAATGATAAGCTTTGCGTTGCAAATTACTGTAAGAATGAGATAACTGTTTGTAATTATTAGTCATGCTTGAAGAAAAATTAGAAGACCGGAATATAAAACCAACAGCTATGCGGCTATTGGTACTTCGCCAAATGGTAGAAAATACCGCCGCGATCAGCCTTAAAGATCTGGAGGCGAAGTTTGAAAAAGCAGACAAAGCCACATTATTTCGAACTCTCAAAACTTTTGAAGAGAAAAAGCTTATTCACAGCATTGATGACGGTACCGGATCGGTAAAATATGCGCTTTGTGAAGAAGGCTGTGAATGCGAGCCACAGGATCAGCATATTCATTTTCATTGCGTAAAATGTGGAGAAACTTACTGTCTGACACAATCCAAAATACCGCCAACTCAGATACCATCAGGGTTCAAAGCCTCAAGTGCCAGTATAGTTTATAAAGGTTTATGCCCCAATTGTAACTAAACTTTGCAAACTGGTTGCATTGGTTTTTCGTTATGCTTGCATATTGAAATGAAATTTATCTCTATAATACTTCTGGTTGTTATTACAGGATCCACTCTTATTCCCTGTAGTGATGCTGAAAATGACTCTTTCGGTCAGCAAGAGATTGTAATTACTCAGGACGGAGATCATAGTGACATGGCAGTTGTTGATTTCTGCCCCCCTCTCTGTAGTTGTCACTGTTGCCATTCGCACATAACAGCGCCCGGATTCTTTTCATACGTTCCTCATATAGAACTTTCTCAGGAACTCTCTTCTTACTACTTCGACCATTTATTAAGTAGCTGCCATTCTATTTGGCAACCGCCAAAAGTAGCTTAATAGGGCTTAAAGGGATCGCTATCGCTAAATTTCAGAGAACCGTTCTCTCGTTGCCCATTTCTTAAGGGTTTTTCTCAATAGCCCTAATCTTCAATTTTTTAAAGTGACTAAAAAAAGGAAAAGGAAAAAACTGGACCTGGCTTAGACTTTTACCACAGATCGGTATAGTGATCATCAGTGTGATACTCATACTCGGCTTGATTGCCAGGATACGGCATTATTTCTCTTTCCTTGTAAACTAAAAAATATGATTAATCATATTATATCATTTTCTATTAACAATAAGTTTATCGTGGGACTCCTAACACTCACATTGATTGGAGTCGGTATCTACTCGATGTCCACGATCAATCTGGGATCAGTCCCGGATATAACCAATAATCAGGTACAAGTAATAACTGTATCGGAGAATCTTGCAACAGAAGATATTGAGCAATTTGTCACATATCCAGTGGAGTTGGCAATGGGCAACCTACCCGGTGTTGATGAAATACGGTCTATTTCTCGGTTTGGTCTTTCTGTCGTCACAATCGTCTTTGAAGATGATATGGGTACTTACCTGCCCAGACAATTGGTGCAGGAAAAACTAAATGAACTGAAGGAGACTATTCCTCAGCAGTTTGGTAGTCCCACAATGGGGCCCATATCTACAGGACTAGGACAAATTTATGAATATACTATTCAGCCCAAAGCAGGATA
The DNA here is from genome assembly GCA_029262955.1 of Cytophagales bacterium. GTDB lineage: Bacteria > Bacteroidota > Bacteroidia > Cytophagales > Cyclobacteriaceae > JAJCYL01. The sequence continues at coordinate 7,302 of JAJCYL010000454.1, forward strand.
TGATACAGTTTATACTGCAATGGATCTCCGTACTATTCAGGATTGGATTGTCAAGCGGCAGTTAACCCTGCTCGAAGGAGTTGTAGAAATCAATTCTTTTGGCGGCTATGTTAAGCAATACGAAGTGGCCATTAATCCGGAAAAACTGAACGCTATGAACGTTAGCATTTCGGAGGTTCACGAAGCGTTGGTCCGAAATAATGTAAATACAGGAGGTGCCTATATCGAGAAAAACAAAATGGCCAATTTCATTCGAGGTGAAGGCCTTGTTCGCACAATTGATGACATAGAAAATATCTCCATTCGTAATGAAAATGGCATTCCAATACTCATTAGAGACATTGCAGAAAAAGTCCATTTCGGTCACCAAGTTCGATATGGTGCCTTCACTCAGGATGGTCATGAGGCCGTGGGGGGAATTATCATGATGCTGAAAGGATCGAACCCTAATGCGGTCATTCAAAATGTAATTGAACGAATGACAGAAATTGAAAAATCACTTCCCGAAGGGCTTGAGTTTAATGCATACCTTGATCGGAGCTCTCTAATTGAGCGAACTACAAGCACCGTTATCAAAAATTTAGTTGAAGGTGCTCTCATTGTCATTTTTGTCCTGGTTGTGCTTTTGGGAAGTTTAAGAGGTGGAATTGTCACTGCGTCATTAATTCCACTTTCACTGCTATTTGCATTTATCCTCATGAAAGCCACAGGGGTTTGGGCGAACTTGATGAGTCTGGGAGCCATTGATTTTGGAATCATCGTGGACGGTGCTGTGATTATTGTTGAAGGCACAGTTCATGAAATTGAAAAACGGATAAGGGCTGGCAAGAATAAGTTTGATCAGGCTCAAATGGATGAAATTGCGTACGAATCTGGGAGTACCATGATGAATGCTGCTTTTTTTGGACAGCTCATCATTCTAATTGTATTCACTCCTATTCTTTTTCTAACCGGTGTTGAAGGTAAGATGTTTACCCCTATGGCCTACACGTTTGGGTACGCAGTTTTAGGAGCGATTATTCTATGCTTGACGTATGTGCCAATGATGACCGCATTGCTAATGCGTCCAATAAGTAACCCGAAAAATTGGTTTGCCAGATTGGAAAACGGAATCCACAAGTTTAGCGAGAAGATCATCAATGCACTAAACAAGGTGTATCATCCATTGATTCTTGGTGCATTGAAATTGCGTTTATTGGTTATTGGTATTGCTTTGGCTCTACTAGTTGGGGCGGGGTTCATTTTCTCAAGAATGGGTGGTGAATTTATACCCCAACTCGATGAAGGTGACATAGCAATGCAAGCCCTTATTAGACCAGGAAGTGGTCTTAGTGAAGCTATTGATGTATCCATTAAAATTGAGAACATCTTAAAAGAGAATTTTCCGGAAATTACTACAGTAGTAGCCAGAATTGGAGTTGCAGATATTCCAACAGATCCCATGCCTTTGGATATCGCTGATATGTATTTGATTCTGGAGAAGGATAAGGAAAAATGGGTTACAACAGATTCTAAAGAAGAACTGATAGAACAGATTAAAGAGAAGTTAGACATACTTCCCGGAGTTAATCTTGTCTTTACTCAGCCTGTTGAACTTAGATTCAATGAATTGCTTGAAGGTGTGCGAGAGGACGTGGCTGTGAAATTGTACGGTGAAGACCTAAACATACTCTCACAAAAGGTAGAAGAAATGGCTGCCATCATCCAAACAGTGCCTGGAGCGGGTGATGTAAATGCAGAACGTACTGCTGGTCTGCCCCAAATGACGGTAAAATACAACCGTAAGAAATTGGCCCAATATGGCTTGGATGTACAAAAGCTCAACGAGTACGTGAGTGCCGCTTTTGCTGGAGGTGTTGCTGGGGTGATTTTTGAAGGCGAAAAGCGTTTTGAAATGGTCATTCGTTTCGATGAATCGCATCGACAAAGCATAGAAGACCTCAGAACCCTATACATCGATTTACCTGATGGTACTCAAGTACCAATTAAGGAGGTTGCTGATATCGAATATGTACCAGGCCCCATGCAGATATCCAGAGAGAATACCTTTCGAAGAACTTATGTGGGTGTCAACGTTCGAGGTAGAGATGTAGAATCTGTAGTAACAGATATTCAACTAAAACTGGATGCAGAACTGGACTTACCACCAGGCTATTACATCACCTACGGAGGAGAATTTGAAAATTTGCAGCGAGCCAAAGCAAGGTTATCCGTGGTGGTACCAATTGCACTCTTTCTCATTTTTATATTACTCTATTTCGCCTTAAAATCATTCCCACAATCAGTGATGATTTACATGGCGATCCCACTTGCAGCCATTGGAGGTGTGTTTTTCATGGCCATGAGAGGAATGCCTTTTAGTATCTCCGCTGGAGTCGGATTCATTGTCCTCTTTGGTGTGGCTGTCCTTAATGGATTGGTTTTAATCAGTCGTTTCAATTCACTAAAAATCGAAGGTATGACAGATTTAAAAGAACGAATTCTCACAGGAACGAAAGAGCGTCTTAGACCTATATTGCTAACCGCTACTGCTGCCATTATGGGCTTTACACCCATGGCATTTTCAGCTTCTGCAGGAGCAGAAGTGCAACGGCCATTAGCAACGGTAGTAATAGGCGGTCTTATCAGTGCAACACTATTGACACTGATTGTACTGCCAGTTCTCTACTCATATATAGAAGGGCGTAAGTCTATAAACGTAAAATTAAATACCGGTTCTTCGGTCAATGTAATTGTAGCTCTCGCTGTATGTGGTGTGCTTCTGGGAATTCCTTCCAATGTACAAGCGCAAGAGTTGGAACAGAAATCAATTACTACATTGAATGAGGCCATCACGATAGGATTAGCTAATAATGGCAATGTTCAAGTGGCAGTTACTAACATAGAACTCCAGGAGCAAGGAAAGAAGGCGGCTTTAAATTTAGAGAAAACAAAGTTGGGCATTCAATACGGTCAATACAACAGCTTTGAGAATGATTTCTCATTCAGTGTAGTTCAGTCATTTGAGTTCCCTACTGTTTATGGCAAGCAAAGGTCACTTGCTAACGAACAGGTAATTGGTGGGCAAAAGCAACTGGCCGTAACTGAGAATGACTTGAAATGGAAGATTCGCAAGGCTTGGTATGAGCTATCCTATCTGCACGAAAGGCGTAAGTTGATCCTATATCAGGATACCATTTATGGGCGATTCCTAAATGCAGCAACCATACGGTACGAGACGGAAGCAAGTAGCTACCTGGAGAAGGCATCTGCTGAAACAAGTGTAATGGAGGTGCAAAATCAGTTGAAACTGCTGGAGGCCGACATTGTCATTCAGGAAAAGCAGCTACAAATCCTGATGAATGACACATCTAGTTTGCGTTTTGAGCCGTCCGTCCTTATAGAAAGGGATGTCGTAAACATTCAGGACAATGCTTTGATTATGAACAACCCGCTATTTGGATTGGCTAAACAACAAGTAGCTATTGCGGATGCTGAAAAATCCGTTCAGTCAGCCAAGGTGATGCCAGATCTTTTTATCGGTTATTTCAATCAATCATTGATTGGAGGAGAAACTTCAAACGGTGGAATCGCCACTTCGTCTGATAGATTCGGGGGAATACAGGCGGGGATCGCTATACCATTGTTTTATGGTTCATATAAGGCAAACGTTAAATCCGCCCAATTACGATCACAGATGGCCAAAACCAGCTCAGAATACTACTATACAGCCCTTCAAGGTCAGTATAGGCAGCAATTAGAGGAGATTGCAAAATTTCAGGGAAGTCTTGATTACTACAAAGAAAAAGCTATCCCTCAAGCAAATTTGATTTTGAACAATGCCAGAAAAAGCTTTGAAAATGGAGCTATTGACTATGTGGAATATTTCCAAAACATCAATCAGGCACTCAATCTCAAATTCAATTACATCAATACATTAAATGGATATAACCAGGCTGTAATCAATCTGGAATTCCTCATTGGACAATAATTCAATATTTGAAAACATAAAGAAATGAAAAAGCAAATTATATATATAGTAACCATAGCAATTATGACAACACTCCTTGCGGGCTGTGGCAATAAGTCTGTTGAAGAAGAAGGTAACGATGAAAAGGCGCAAGAAGTAGGAGGCGATGATGAAGAAGGGGAAGAGGGCGAAGTTCATCTATCCCAGCTGAAGTTTAACAGCCTAGGCATTAAAGTCGATGAAATACCAACAAGACCTTTATCGGCTGTGGTAGAAGCTAACGGGCAGTTAGAAGTACCACCCCAGCATGAAGCTACGGTCACGGCCATATTGGGAGCAAACGTTACTTCTATTAAGGTGATAGAAGGTGATAAAGTAAAGAAAGGTCAAACCTTAGCCACTTTGGCACATCCAAATCTATCCCAACTGCAAACGAACTATGTTAGGACTTATAATCAGATGCAATTCCTTGAAAAGGATTACGAGCGACAGAAGAAACTTTACGAAGAAAATGTAGGGTCTGGCAGAACCTTTCAGCAAACTCAGGCAGATTATCTGTCCATGAAAGGTGAAGTGAAGGGGTATGAATCTCAGCTACGCCAGCTCAGTTTGAATGTTGAAAGGGTACAAAACGGCGATATATATCAAAATGTTCCCGTGGTTAGTCCTATTGAGGGTTTCATAGAAAAAGTGGAGATTCGGATTGGCCAGTTTGTAGATCCGAAAAAAGAGATGTTTATGGTTGTCAACAATGATCACATTCATGCTGATCTGATGGTCTTTGAAAAAGACGTGTATAAAGTGAAAAAAGACCAGGATATTTTCTTCACTGTAGAGTCTGTTCCAGGTGCCACGCTCAAAGCTAAAATTTACTCTGTTGGAAAGCAGTTTGAACAAAATCCAAAAGCAGTCCACGTACATGCTGAAATTGATCAGAAAGAGGATTTCCTGATACCTGGGATGTACATCAACGGAAGAATTCATACAGGAGAAAAACCAGTACTGGCTTTACCTGAATCTGCGATCATAGAGGAAGATGGGAAGCCTTACATTTTTATTGCAAATGCACCCCATCAGGAGGACGATGAAATAGGATGGAGTTTCAAAGCGGTTGAAATTCGAACTGGCTTGGTAGATGAAGGATGGGTAGAAATCAAGCTACTGGAGCCACTTCCGGAAGGTTCAAAAGTGGCCTGGGACAATGCCTATTATTTGATTGCCGAAATGAAGAAAGGCCAGGCCTCTCATGATGATTAAAACAATTATCAAAATGGACTCGGCAATTCTAAATTACTGATTCCATATTCTCTTGAGTATGAAAAAATTATATAGAACAGCTCTTATACTAAGTATTATCACCATCTTCTACAATCTTGTGGAAGGTGGTGTAGCTACTTACTTTGGCTCACAGGATGATACATTAGCCCTTTTTGGTTTTGGCGTTGATAGCTTCGTTGAAGTGCTTTCCGGTTTGGGGATAGCTCACATGGTTTGGAGAATGAAAGATCATGAAATCCACGTTCGAGATCATTTTGAAATCACGGCATTAAAAGTCACGGGGATATCATTTTACTTACTTGTAGCGGGATTGATTTTAGGAGCTATATTTTCGATCATTTATAAGTCTCAACCAGAGACCACGGTCGCCGGGATTGTCATATCCTCTATTTCAATATTAACCATGTTTTTTCTCTAC
>JAJCYL010000455.1 GCA_029262955.1 Cytophagales bacterium
CCTGCAAATAAACTTGGTTTCGTAAAACATTTCACGTAAAAAGAAAATGGACGAAGTAATAACTTTTCTTCGGTTTTGAAATTTAATGGAGGCTGTCGATCAACTTCTATTTTTATCTTCAAAGTCTTGTTAGAACGCACCCCAGCTTCTTTGATGATGTCTTGGAGCACAATTTCTTGCCATATTGTTTCAGCTTTCAGAAAAGCAGAATCAATAGCTGTTTGTTTTGTTTTTTTCTTTTCCTTAATATTAACAGTCAGTCCCAATGACTTAAATTCATCTAGAACGGCTTTTAAATATGGCTCAATTGTAAAATTTGAATCAGATTTAAGTAAAGAAAAATCCAAATCTTCTGAATATCTATCTAATCCATAAAATATTCGGAGAGCGCTTCCTCCATAAAAAGTTGCTTTCTCAAAAAAATCAGTCCTTGATAAACCTGCTAAAGTAATTTCTTGCATTATTTCTCGTAATGCAGATAATATTTCTTCTTCATTTTGAGGCTTGTATTCCTCTATCCACTCTTTTATCATAATTCTATCAGCGTTTTAATCAGCATTTTAAGGCTACTTTTTTTAGGAGCATTTTTAATCCATATTTCCATAACTTTCGTATCTAATGTGCTTAATACTTCACTATCCATACGAAGATCTTCCATTAAAAATTCTCGCGTTTGTTTGATGCTTCTAAGATAAATTTTAGGTGTTAGCACAACTTTGTCACACAACGATTTTTCAGGTGAGGCAACTAACATTGTTTGCTTAGGTGAATATTCTATGTTTTTTATGCCATAAGAATAATAGGGAATCTTTAATTGTTGGTAACTAAATCGTCCAACTGGAGTTTTATATATTTTTGAAGTTTTTATGGTTACTGAACTTATTTCATAAACTCTTTCTGGTATCATATTCCAATAAGACAATGCGGACTCTAATGACACATAACTCGGTCCTCTAAGGTGATTCGCTATTAGAAATGGTTCTGGTGATGGTAAGTCCATTTTAGGTCCAGTTATATACAGCCCTCTCCTAATAGAAATAAGCTCTTTGCTTTTAAGTAGCTCACTAATTTTATCATTTGGACTCTGATAATCACTTAGTAATTCTAAAATTAAATGTCTAGATATAGGAGCTTCAGCATATTCCTTTATCATCGTTCTAAAATTCATGTCGTCATTATTGTGTCTTATAATCGGATAAATTCCGATTAACTGGTGTAATTTTAATAATTATATGTAATAATTTAAATACATAATCGGAAATATTCCAAATATGTATTTAAATTATTACAATAATCCTTTAGGTGTTTATTTAAATCTCCTTCGCTACTTCCAAGACTATATGGCCAACAAATTTGACCCCTGGAGTTAGATCAATAGAAATTGGCCAGCTTATAAAAGACCATCGTTTACAAAGGAATGTAGATTAATCCTTCCTGAACCACGGCACCAACGCTGACACCCTTTTCATGTGTTCCTCATATCCTGTCCGGGTAGCCTTGTGTCGCTCATCCATCATTGGAATGCTAATGAAAACAAACAGTATAATCATTGCCAATGCGCCTATGCCTGTCCAGTAAAATGCCCAATCCCTGGCCAATGCAAATAGAAACAGTCCAACCCAAAAAGATACTTCCCCGAAATAGTTTGGATGCCTGGAATAGGCCCACAAACCAGTCTTTATAAAGGCTCCCTTTTCAGGATCTTTCTTTTTGTAGGCGATCAGTTGTTCGTCTGATAGCCATTCGATTATTACGGCCCCAAATGTGATTACTATAGCCAGGTAATCAATTAGGTTCAAAGGGGACTCGGAGTTCATGGCAGATAATACTGGCATCATTCCTCCAAATACAAGAATGGTAGGAAATAAATGAATCCCCGAAAAACTTACTAGCCAGTAGAGTTTACCATTTTTCTCAGCAAGGTCAACATAACGCCAATCTTCATGATGTAATCCGGGCCAACCTCTAATCCAATTCACTGTTAGCCTTAGTCCCCAGAAGGTCACTAAAAACATAATAATCCATTGACGGGTTTCAACTCCCCCGGGATTACTAATCATCCAGTAATAGGCGATGGGAATAGGGATTAAACTCCAAAACGGATCATACATACTGGAATTTTTTAAGAAGTAGCTAAATAAGAAGATGATTACAGTGGCAACAATATCCGCAATGGCTACATCGATCAGTTGATTTTGATAGCTGTATTGTTGTGCTACCAGAATACCGGCAACTATTGCAAGCGCATAAGCAATCAAAACGATCAATAGGGAAACACTTCTACTCAATTTGTTAGTCGGTCCGGTCATGAAATTTTATGATATTTTAGCTCCAAACTAATCAAGCATTTATAATAATCAATTGGTGAATGTTGTAAATTTATTCCTTTGGCCATGAGATCTATTTATGTAAATAAAAATATGAAGGTCTAATATGAAACTTAAAGATAAGGTAGCAATTGTAACCGGTGGAGGAAGTGGCATTGGTCAGGCCATTGCCGCTTCGTTTGTTGAGAATGGTGCACATGTTCATATACTGGACTTGTCAGTATCCGGCGAAAGCCCGGGGTCAGATTTTCATTCATGCGATGTGTCTGATCAAGTGGAGGTTGAGAAAGTGATTGATGAGATATGGACCAGGCACGCGGTTGATATTTTGGTTAACAATGCCGGTATTGCTCACATTGGAAACCTGTTAGAAACTGCCGAAAAGGACCTTGACAGGTTATATAGAGTGAATATCAAGGGTGTTTACAATTGTTTGCAATCATGCGTAAAGCGCATGTGTGAAAATGGAGGAGGAGTGATATTAAATATGGCCTCTGTAGCTGCCTCGGTAGGTATTCCTGATCGGTTTGCCTACAGCATGACCAAAGGAGCGGTAGTTACCATGACCTATTCGGTAGCGCGAGATTTTGTGGACAAGAATATACGATGCAATTGTATTTCGCCGGCCAGAATTCACACGCCATTTGTTGATGGGTATCTTGCCAGTAACTACCCCGGACAGGAAAAGGAAATGTTTGAAAAATTATCTCAAACTCAACCGATTGGGAGAATGGGAGAACCACAAGAGGTAGCAAACCTGGCCACGTTTCTTTGCTCAGATGAGGCAGCATTTATTACTGGCTCTGACTATCCCATTGATGGTGGGTTCTTAAAACTTAACGTCTAAAATTATTATTGATGAAATTAATTCGCTTTGGAGAAAAGGGTCAGGAGAAGCCCGGTTTGATATTAGAAGATGGTCGAAAGATTGATGTGAGTTCGAAGATTGCAGACTATGACGAAGCATTTTTCGCAAACGATGGGCTTTCAAAATTGCAAGATATTGTGCATCAATCGGACCATGTAAATTTTATCGATGATGGAATTAGGATTGGTTCGCCCGTCGCAAGGCCCTCAAAAATTGTTTGTGTGGGTCTCAATTACACAAAACATGCGGAAGAGGCAGGAATGGATTTGCCTGGAGAGCCTGTTTTATTTTTTAAAGCAAGCACTGCCCTGACTGGCCCTTTTGACAATATTATAATTCCAAAAGGAAGTAAAAAAACTGATTGGGAAGTGGAACTGGCTGTTGTTATTGGCAAGAAGGCATCTTATGTTGAGGAACATGAAGCACTTCATTTCATCGCCGGATATGCGGTCCATAACGATGTGAGTGAGCGGACCTTTCAATTGGAGCGGGGCGGCCAGTGGGTAAAGGGTAAAAGTGCTGATACATTCGCACCACTTGGACCATGGCTGGTCACAAAAGACGACTTGCCTGATACCAACAACCTCGATTTGTGGCTAAAGGTTAATGGTGAGATGCTACAGAATAGCAACACTTCTGATATGTTGTTCAAGATTCCCCATCTTGTCAGTTACATAAGTCAGTACATGACGTTGCTCCCGGGAGATATCATTTCAACAGGCACACCTTTTGGAGTAGGGATGGGATTTGACCCGCCAAGATATCTCAAGCCAGGTGACGTGGTAGAATTAGGAATCCAGGGCTTAGGCGAAGCAAAACAACAAGCTGTTGCCTATGAAAGCACCCTTTAGATCTGCTTACTCCACTTCACCTCATTTCCCTACTATGACAGTGAAGCCAGCCAATTTATATGGTACTTTGGATATCTGAAATATGATATTAGATATCAGGAATCAGATATTTTCCGTCCCACTCTTGGTGTTGTTACCACCAGGATTAGTGGGGTACTTTGTATATCTGAAATATGATATTAGGTATCAGAAATCAGATATTTGGACCAACTCTTGGTGTTGTTACCACCAGGATTAGTGGGGTACTTGTATATCTGAAATATGATATTAGGTATCAGAAATCAGATATTTTTCGTCCCACTCTTGGTGTTGTCACCAACAGGACTAGTGATTGTACTAGTATATCTGAAATATGATATTAGATATCAGAAATCAGATATTTTTTAGACCCAAAATTCGATAGTTCTCCACCCTAGTGGTTAGTTTCCAATGATGTTAAAATCAGAACAATGAAAAAATATTGTTTGGCCCTTGATCTAAAAGAAGATCAGAATTTGATTCGGGAATATGAAGAATATCACCAAAACGTCTGGCCAGAGATACTGATGTCTATCAAGGATTCCGGAATTAGGTCCATGGAGATTTATCGAGTGGAGAATCGACTTTTCATGATTGTAGAAGCCACAGATGATTTCTCTTTTTACCTCAAAGAGCAAGCTGATCTGGAAAACGAAAGGGTGCAGGAATGGGAAAAGTTAATGTGGAAATATCAGCAAGCTATTCCCAACTCAAAGGTGGGTGAAAAGTGGAGGTTGATGGAACGGATATTTGAAATATGATATTGGATATCAGAAATCAGATATTTTGGACCCAAAATCCGATAACTTCTCCACCCTAAGGGTTTGTTCTCAATGAAGTTAAGATCAAAACTATGAGAAAATATTGCTTTGGCACTTGATCTAAAAAACGAAGTCCCGTCGGGACTAAATATCGGTAATAAAAAACGACCGATACTAAAAAAAGTCCTGTAAGGACGATACAATTTTGCCTGGTCATCCCTAAAAAGGTCATTCCCAGGTTATAGAGGTCCTTACTTGTTTTTGCAGTCATTTCTCAGTCCCGTCGGGACGAAATATCGGTAAACGACCGATACTAAAAAGGTCCTATAGGGACGATACTATTACTTACTTCATTCCTTGCGGAGCGATGTGAATCTTCGATAGCCAAAAAAATTGGCTCTTAGGATTTGTCTCTCAGTCCCGTCGGGACGAAATATCGGTAATAAAACGACCGATACTAAAAAAGTCCTGTAGGGACGATACAATTTAGCCTGGTCATCCCTAAAAAGGTCATTCCCACGTTATAGAGGTCCTTACTTGTTTTTGCAGTCATTTCTCAGTCCCGTCGGGACGAAATATCGGTAAAATTGATCACGACTTTCTACATTTTGACCCTCTGGAACTAACCTGCTTTTTTGGGGCAACTTCTTAGCTGCATGACCAAGAGGAAATTACAGATTGTCTTCAAATCGAAAATCAGGTATCATAAATCCAACCCCAATAGTTATTTTCGCCACTGATCAATGGCCGAGTTTAAATTACCCCCAATTTCGCCTTTGGCGGGAACCACCCTGGTAAATTATGTCAGGATCCTATGGGGCAATCCCATTCATCCTCGTCATTGGTTGAAGACCGTCCTCACTTTAATCATTATCGTAATTGCCACCCCGTTTCATTGGTATGAACGACTGGTCTTCGATCGAAAGGTAAAAGCCTACAAATTCAAAGAGCCTCCTATTTTTATTTTGGGTCACTGGAGAAGTGGTACTACTTACCTTCATAATGTTTTATGCAAAGATCCGAAGGCCGGTTATATGACAACCTATCATGGTCTTTGGCCTCGAAACCTGGGAAGTAAGATCATTTTCAAGACGTTCATGTCAATAGCCATGCCCAAGAAACGACCAAGTGACAATGTGGAGTTGGCAGTAGATTATCCGCAAGAGGACGATTTTTCTTTAAGTAATATGATTCCTCACGTGTTTTATTTGTTCTGGTACTTCCCTCGACGATGGAGGGAGTATTATGAAAAATATGTTCGCTTTAAGGGTATATCTGATCATGACAATAATCAATGGAATCGCAATTATAATGAGTTGGTGGTAAAAGCCTTAATCAACACCAATGGAGAACGTGCCATCTTTAAAAACCCGGTGAGTACGGGCAGAGTTAAGAAACTGCTCGAGGTTTTTCCGAATGCCAAATTCATCCACATTTATCGCAATCCAATTGTTGTTTATTTGTCCACCAAAAAATTCTTTATAGAATTATTTCCGACACTTACCTTTCAACCCATATCGAATGAGGAAATTATCGAAATGGTCTTTGAGAACTATGAAAAACTCATGAAAGATTACTTGTCCCAGTACGAAATGATCCCAGCGGATAGATTCGTTGAGATAGGCTTCGAGACCTTTGAACAAGATCCAATGCGACATCTTGAATCCATATACAACAAACTCGATCTTCCGGGATTTGAGTCTGCATCACCGCATTTGCAGGCCTATGTTGATAGCATGAACACTTATCAAAAAAATAAGTATTATACAATCAAACGGTCAGAGCTAAACACAATTTTGGAACGCTGGGATTTTACTATGAAAAAATGGGGTTATAAAATGCCTGAGAATTTAACCATCGAAGATTAAAGATGAAATTGAACAGAACAACAAAGATTTCATTGATACCGTTGATATTATTCACTGGTGGATCTTACTTATTCTGGCCATTAAGTGATGATGAGAAATTCGCCATAGTCTGGGATAGTAAAAAGTTAGATTACAAAGAACAGTACCTCTCGCAATTAAGTCCGAACGATTCCCTGAAGCGCCCCAATATTATTATCATGATGGCTGATGACCTCGGTAAAGGGGAAGTTTCATTATATGGCCATAGTAATGTGCCTACACCTAACATTGATTCAATTGGACTGAAAGGTGTGAAATTTACAGAAGGTTATGTAACCAGTCCTATTTGCAGTCCTTCCCGAGCGGGGCTCTTAACCGGTCGCTATCAACAACGATTTGGGTTTGAAGTGCAACCCCATGATCGGTACCCAAGAAATATGATGGAATTCCTGGGGTTTAAGTATCTGGTAAAGACCGATGGATGGAATCTGCCCGATCTGGAAGAAATTTCCTACCCTGCAGAGGAAGACATAGACAAGCAGGGAATACCGCCATCAGAAATTACACTTGGAGAGCTCTTACAACCACTTGGCTATGAAACTGCCATGATCGGTAAGTGGCATCTTGGATATGGGGATCATGCCGTCCCTCATAAGCGAGGTTTTGATTACGCCTTTGGTTTTTACGAGGCTTTTAGTTGGTATTTTAATGATGTAGAAGCTCCAAATGTAAGAAGCCACCATCATGACCTTTTCATCGATCCTTACATCTGGGGTAAAGAAAGAACCGGTACGTCGGCCATCATCAAAAATGGCGAGGAAGTTGTTGTAGAAGAATACCTGACCGATAGAATTGCGACGGAAGCTGTCCAGTTTATTGACCAAAACAAGGAAAACCCTTTTATGCTTTACGTGCCGTTTAATGCACCTCACACTCCTTTTCAGGTGACGAAGAAATACTATGATCGATTTCCCCAGGTTGAAGATGAAAACAAGCGCATTTACTACGCTATGATCTCAGCGCTTGATGATGCAGTCGGTACAATCACCACAAAAATCAGGGAAGCTGGATTGGAAGAAAACACCATGATCTTCTTTCTGAGCGACAATGGAGGTGCTGTTTATACTCAAGCCACAACCAATGCACCCTTAAAAGGTGGAAAGATGTCAGACTTTGAGGGTGGTCTTAATGTCCCTTTTGTGATGAAATGGAAGGGTAAAGTACCTGAAGGAATAACCTATGACGAACCTATTTCATCGTTGGATATCTTTGGTACAGTTGCAGGCACCTTAGGAATTAAATTACCTGAAGACAGAGTATTCGATGGTGTCAACCTCTTACCTTTTGTCAATGAAGAGATTAAGTCTGATCCCCACGAGGCTATCTTTTGGCGAGCTGAATACAATAAAATTATTAGAAAAGGAGATTGGAAACTCATCATCAATGACTTGTCAGGATATGAATTACTCTATGATCTGAAAAGCGACAAGAATGAGCAGCATAATGTGATTGAAAGTTACCCGGAGGCTGTCAAAGAGCTCAAAACTACCTACAGTGTTTGGAATGACACTTTAGAAGATCCACTTTGGCCCATGATCATGGATTATCAATATGTAATTGACGGGGAAGTTTATACATTCTCCAATTGATGAACTTTGACCGAATAGCACCTTTTTACGACCTGCTTGCAACTATAGTCTTTTGGGGAAGTATCAAAAATTGCCAGATTGAAAGTTTAAGATCAAACCCACCGAGAGGCACTGTATTGATCATGGGTGGGGGTACTGGATGGATTATCCCGTACATTTTTGAGAGCGATGAGGTAGAACGACTCTATTATATCGAAGCCAGCAGGAAAATGATAGAAAGGGCTCAAAAAAATTGTCCTGTTGCGTTTAAAGGGAAGATCACTTTTATCCATGGAGATGAATTTTCAATTCCTTCACATAAATTGGATGCGGTGATTACCAACTTTTTTCTGGATTGTTTAGATGAGAACCGGTTAGAAAGCGTTGTCAATACCCTTCACAAACGATTAATTAAGGGCGGGAATTGGTATTTGAGTGATTTTCGCATCGACAAGAGGTGGTATTATCGAATGTGGCAAGAGCCATTAATAGGGTTGATGTATGCTTTTTTCAGACTAACGACAAAATTGGACAACATGCAATTAGCTGATTATCGACTTTTGCTGGACAAAAGATGCCAGTTTGCCCTAATAGAGAACCAATATTCGATCAAGAGTATCTTCTCAGTAGTTTACCGTAACTAAACTTTCAGGAAACCCTTTCGTACATTTTTTCAAACCCATGGTTCATTATACCCTCTGATTAATCTTTTTACGATTTTTACATCCCAATTAGAAACCTTTATTTAACAACCTTGTCTTTACAAACAAAGCATTCAGAGGGATTGGAGCCCGGTCAGCAATCAATACATAAATACCTGGTAGTCAGGTGTAAAGAAGGAGATCGTAGGGCTCAGAATGAGTTGTACCGGATTTTCGCTAATGCGATGTTTAATATTTGCAGGAGAATGATGGGCAATGAGGATGAAGGAAGGGATGTGATGCAGGAGTCGTTCATTGACGCATTCACCAAGATGCACAAATTGAGAGAAGAGGTGACCTTCAGTGCATGGCTGAAGCGGATTATGGTCAACAACTGCATTAATGCCCTAAGAAAACGAAAACTGGATACTTTTAACATAGAAGATGATTTTGATGTGCCAGATGAAGATGAAAGTTGGATTAAAGATGATTTTACAAGCGCTGAAGTAAAGAGAGTAATGAAGGCAATCGACCATATTTCCGAAGGTTGCAGGACAGTTCTTAACCTTTATTTATTCGAAGGTTACGACCATAAAGAAATAGGTCAGATTCTGGGGATTACTGAGGCCGCATCAAAATCGCAGTACAGCAAGGCAAAAGCCAGAATCAGAAAATTAATTGACCAGGAGGAACTAAGCTATGAGTGACAGACTAAAAGAAATTATTGATGAACAGCGGGCCGACTTTGATATCTACCAAACAGATATTGATGAGAACTGGCCTCCCATTGAAAAGGGAATGAAAGTAAGGCATCGGTCGAATGAAATCAAGTGGGTTTGGCGAATAGCAGCCGCTTTTGTAATCGGCGTTGGGCTCACTTTATTGATGAATACTTTAAACCAAACTTCTTTTGAAGGTGATCAATTGGCCTACCAAATATCACCCGAATGGCAAGAAACGGAGGAATATTATTCATTGAGAATTAGTGAGAAAATGAGTGCCATCCAAACCAGCCACACTGGACTGGATCCATTGATTTTGGAAGACTTTAAACTTCTCGATCAGGCGTATAGTGAACTTAAAGAAGATTTGGCTGATGGAGCAGATGGTGAAGGAGTTATTAATGCCATGATCAGTAACTACCAGATCAAACTGGAAATATTGGAAAGAATACTTATTGAAATAAACGAAAAGGAAGAGAATGGAACCGAAGAGAATGGAACGGATGAGAATACTAGGCTTTAGTCACCTACTCGTTTTTATTGGCCTGGCGATTTCCGCCATAGGTGCAGATGATACGAAGTTGACTAAATCAATCGAGAAAAAGTATAAGGTAAGTAGTAACGTTAATATTGATATTAATAACAAGTATGGACAGGTGATTGTCAATACCTGGAGTAAAGACTCTGTACTAGTTAATATTGAAGTGACTGCCTTTGGAAAGAATAGCTCTGATACTCGGAAAACACTTGATCGAGTGGATTTCGATTTCAACCAGGTCAGTAATTTTTTGACAATTCAGACTGTATTTGATAGAAGCACAGGGACATTTAAGGAATTCTTTAACAGTATTGGGGATTACTCCAAATCGCTGCTTAGTAAAAATAAGTTGCAGGTTGATTACGAGATTTATGTTCCTGAAAAGAGTTCATTGGACCTGAAAAATAAGTTCGGAGATGTTTATATTAATAGACATGAAGGTCGCTTAAAACTGGTTATGTCTCATGGAGATTTTAAAGCAAATGACCTGACCGGCAGCTCAACCATCGTACTGAGTTTTGGGAATTTATCTGTTAAGAACTTACAAGACTCAGATTTAGATGTGAGAGCTTCCGAGGTTGAAATTCAAAAAACGGCCAATCTATCACTAAGGTCCAGTTCATCAGAAATTGAAATAAAAGAGGCATTCTCTGTTAAGGTGGATTCTCGCAATGATAAAATTGACATTGACAAACTTCAGGTAATCCAGGGTAAGGGCGTATTCTCAAAAATCAGATTGGGTGAAGTAGAAAGCCTAATTGACCTTGATTTAAGCTATGGCGACATTCGT
Organism: Cytophagales bacterium; assembly: GCA_029262955.1. GTDB lineage: Bacteria > Bacteroidota > Bacteroidia > Cytophagales > Cyclobacteriaceae > JAJCYL01. Next base: position 10,992 of record JAJCYL010000455.1, read on the forward strand.
ACTGATCTTGTGAGATCCAAGTTTTCAAAAGTAGAGATTGAGAGCAGATCAGCTGATATAAATTTAGTAATAAGTGACCGATCTTCATTTAAAGCATATTGGGTCGTTCGAGAAGATAACCTGAGCAGGGATCAAGTATTTAAAGATTTCAGTGCGAAACCTCACGATGACCGCAAGGGCTATTCGGTAATTACCGGTAGTTATGGATCCGGAGAGGCCTCAGAAATAACTATAAAAGCTCAGGGCGGAGATGTTTCAGTAAAGCTTTCTGAAGAAACATTTTCTACTCTCAAATAAAAATCATCAAAAAATCGAAATAGAGGACAATGAGGAAATTTTATTTGCTATTAGTTTTGGGATTTATGTCGTCCGTTGGGCTTGCCCAATACGACAAATCAGTGGGTCTGCGACTGGGGAGTTCATCTGGAGTAACTTTCAAAAAGTTCGTACATGCTGAAGAAGCTGTTGAATTGCTATTAAGTGGAAGAAATGATGGGCTTCAGGTAACTGGCCTTTACCAATTTCATAAGCCGACGGATTGGAACATAAGTGATCGAATTTACTTGAATTATGGTGTGGGTGGGCATTTTGGTTATGAAAAGCGAAATCAGTTTTCCGTTTTTATCGACCCCTTTAATATCCCACCTCCAAACTCTTTTAATACGGAAATTGGCATTAGAAACCGACATCAATTTGCAATGGGGATTGATGCTATTATTGGTTTGGAGTACCGTTGGTTGTCTGTCCCCATGACCATTGGGTTAGACCTTAAGCCATATTTCGATTTTATTGGAATGAGAACAACCAGGTTACGATTCTGGGATTCAGCGCTGTCTTTTAAGTATATTTTTTAAGGTATTAAAAATGAAAATATCAGGAATAATAATTGGTCTTTGCTTTTGGTCCGTATCAGTTGTGGCTCAAAATGCGGATGATGATCAGTATCAAGCAAAGACTTTACTAAGCAAATACCAGGAGATTCGAGGTTTTGGTGCACTGGATATCAAACTTACCGATTTGGCCTCTAAACAGGCTATGGTGGTAGGAGCTTACGGGGGTGTAATTGTAAATAAACAAGTCATGTTAGGCCTTGGGGGCTATGGGTTTGCAACGAATGGTGATGTTAGGCGAGGTGGAGAGGACGTTGCCATAGAAGGAGGATATGGTGGTATGATGCTGGGATTTATCATCGCACCCAGAGAGGTGGTTCATCTTTCGATTCCAGTTTTTATAGGAGCCGGCACCTTTCATGCAATAGATGAGCGCTTTGATAGGTTCAACAATTTCTCCCGAGACATAATACTCGAGTCCTCATCCTTCGCCGTTATTGAGCCTGGTTTACAATTGGAATTAAATGTTACCAGAAACGTTCGGTTGAATTTTGGAGCCAGCTATAGACTAATTCAAGGCAGTAACCTGCGAGATATTTCAGATGAAGATCTCAGTGACTTTACCGGAAATGTGACCCTGAAAATTGGAAAATTTTAATTCGTTGACTCAAACGAGCTATCTTGACGAGCCACAGTGTTAGCTGTGGCTTTTTTTATTATCTCCAATTCTATTAGATCGCCACGGTGGTTGCACCAATCCACTGAGCGATAAAGTCACCCACCTCTGACGTGGACGATGCCTGATCCTTATTCAGATCTTCAGTAACCACATTTTGAGACAAGCATTCATTGATCGCCACCCGGATGGCCTGCGCTTCCTCTGTCAAATTGAGTGATATCTCAAGCATCATGGCAGCCGATAAAATGGTTGCCATAGGGTTCGCTATATTCTTACCTGCTGCCTGTGGATAAGACCCATGCACTGGTTCATAAACTGATGTATGAATTCCTACAGAGGCAGATGGCAGTAAACCTAGAGAACCTGAAATCACACTTGCTTCATCACTCAGAATGTCTCCAAACATATTCTCAGTTACCATGACGTCAAATTTCTTTGGCCATTGGATTAGCTGCATAGCAGCATTATCTACGAACATATAGTCGACTTCAATATCGGGATGATTTGGTTCCATTTCTTGTGCGGTTTCTCTCCATAGTCGGGAAGTCGCAAGTACATTGGCCTTATCTACCACAGTTAATCTCTTGCTTCTTTTAGCCGCATAATCAAATGCTAATTCCAGGATTCTTTCTATCTCAACTTTTGTATAAACACAAGTGTCAAAAGCTTTGTCTCCTTGTTCTGATCTTCCACGAGGTTCACCGAAGTAGATTCCACCAGTCAATTCTCGGACCACTACAAAATCTACACCCGAAATTAAATCCGGTTTTAGTGGGCTCTGATCAATCAGAGATTCGAAAGCGGTGACCGGTCTTATATTCGCATAAAGTCCCAGGGCTTTTCTCATGGCCAAAAGACCTTGCTCCGGTCTTATCTTAGCCTTAGGGTCATTGTCATATTTAGGATCGCCAATCGAACCGAATAATACGGCATCAGACTCCATACAAATTTGTAACGTCTCATCGGGAAAAGGATCTCCCGTTGCGTCTATTGCTGCGGCCCCAACGTAACCAAATTCGAAATCGAATTGATGACCGAACTTAGTACCAATGGCATTAAGCACTTTGATGGCCTCCTCCACAATTTCCGGGCCTATTCCATCACCTGGTAGCTTGGCAATTTTAAAATTCATTTCTTAAATTTTTGCGTTTTTAAAATCTCAATTATTATACGATCAGTATAGTTTTGTAGCAACAATAAGTCCTGTCGACCAATTCATTTTAGTTAAGTTCAAGTTCTTGAAGGACTCAAGTTTGCTGATAAGCGAAGTGACTTTTTCAAAGTGACCATCTGGCCAGGTATCTCGAACGATTAAATCATCAATAACGTAGATACCACCCGTGGACAGTAAGTCGATAGTTTCATCCAATAGCTCAAATTTTCCAGGCCATGCATCAGCAAATATGATGTCAAAAGAGGGGCCCTTATATTTTTTAATCCAATCATTTCCATCCTCGCAAATCAATTCAAGTCTGGATTCATCATTGAAATGATTCCTAACTAATTTTATTAACTCGGAATCATTGTCGATTGAAACAATGGTGGATTCTTCATCCGCCCCGTCAAGTATCCAACTCAAAGCCAGTCCTGTGCCAGTGCCTAACTCCAAAATTCTTGCCCCAGGTTTTGTGCCAACTAAGGTCCTAAGAAGAGAACCGGTTAGAAGGTCTGAACACATAGTGAAATTAAGACTCTCAGACTTATCGATTAGTGTATCGTAAAGAGGTGGTTTGAGGACGACAGAGCTGTTTTCAAGCATATTCATTGGATTTCAGAAGATTGCAACTTGCCTCAAGCATTGTTTTGTTCAAACACCTCAATCTCAGCCTTCAGGTTTAATAGATAGTCTATATCGTCGTACCCGTTCAATAGGCACTCTTTCTTATAGGGGTTTATTTCAAATGAGATAGCGTGGCCGGTTTCAAGAATAGTAAGTTGTTGCGATTCCAGGTCAACTTCAAATTTTGAGGAGGGGTTATCATCAATTGATGCAAAAATTAGAGCCAACTCCTCGTCGCTAACTTGTATGGGCAATAAACTATTATTTAAGGCATTATTTTTGAAAATATCGGCAAAAAAGCTCGAGACCACGACTTTGAACCCATAGTCATGTATGGCCCATGCAGCATGTTCACGGCTCGAACCACAACCGAAGTTCTTTCCACCAATCAGCATTTCTCCTGAAAACTTACCATCATTCAAAATAAAACTTTTGATAGGTTCATTTCGTGCATCGTATCTCCAGTCTCTAAAGAGATTTTCACCGAATCCATCTCTACTGGTAGCTTTTAAAAACCTTGCCGGTATTATTTGATCCGTATCAACATTTTCCGAAGGAAGCGGAACTGCGCTTGTGACGATTTTATGAAACTTATTTTTTGCCATTTGAAACTACTAAACTCACTTTTTAGATTAACTCACGGGGGTCAACTATTCTGCCTGTAACCGCTACTGCAGCGGCAGTTAATGGGCTGGCAAGCATGGTCCTTGCTCCTGGTCCTTGTCTTCCTTCGAAATTTCTATTTGAGGTTGACACCGAGTACTTGCCCTGTGGTATTTTGTCCTCATTCATGCCTAAGCAAGCAGAACACCCTGGTTGGCGCAACTGAAATCCTGCTTTTTCAAGAATTTCTGTGAGGCCTTCCTCCTGTGCTTGTTGCTCTACTTGTTTAGAACCGGGTACAATCCATGCGGTGATGTTATCGGCTTTTTGTTTTCCCTTCACAAACTCTGCTACAGCCCTTAGATCCTCAATTCGGCCATTTGTGCAACTGCCTACAAAAACATAATCAATCTCCTTACCAATCAGATTTTCACCTGGTTTCAAACCCATATAACTAAGAGATTTTTCGATCGATTTATTGGCATCTCCATTGGACGGAATTTTTCCCGTTATTTTGGTACCCATTCCAGGATTGGTACCGTAGGTAATCATTGGCTCTATATCTGATGCGTCAAAGTGAAATTCTTTGTCAAAAACAGCCTCATCGTCGGTATGCAGTTCACTCCATTTTTCAACCGCCCTATCAAATTCTTTCTCCTTAGGTGCAAATTCCCGATCTCTCAGATAGTCAAACGTTAGTTGATCTGGTGCTATAAGGCCGCCTCTTGCTCCCATTTCGATGCTCATGTTGCAAACTGTCATCCGACCTTCCATACTTAGGCCGGTGATTGCACTTCCAGCATATTCTATGAAGTAACCCGTTCCACCGCTGGTTGAAACCTCACTGATTATATATAGAACGACATCTTTGGCAGTTACTCCCTTGCCAAGTTGCCCATCTACTGTTATTCGCATTTTTTTGGCCTTGGGCTGCATAATGCACTGAGTGGCAAAGACCATTTCAACTTCGCTGGTCCCAATACCAAATGCAATTGCACCAAATGCGCCATGAGTTGATGTGTGGCTGTCACCACAAACGATGGTCATTCCAGGTTGTGTAATGCCCAACTGAGGGCCAATAACATGTACTATTCCCTGATAGGGATGGTTGAGCCCATAAAGTGTAATACCAAATTTCTCACAGTTTTCAGTCAGCTTGTCAACCTGAAACTTTGAAAGTTGATCCTTAATAGGTAAGTGCTGATTGATAGTAGGCACATTATGATCTGCAGTGGCAATCGTTTTTTTAGGTTGATAAACAGGAATACCTCTTTTTTCAAGACCAGCAAATGCCTGTGGGCTGGTGACCTCGTGAATTAGATGACGATCGATGTATACAACACTTGGTCCGTTCTCAATTCGTTTAACGACATGAGCATCCCAAATTTTATCAAATAGCGTTTTTGCCATGTTAATACTTAGAATCAGTAATGTTAATTAAGTTGAAACTATTCTGAAGTGGTCGATTATGCCATTATGAGGCAACGGCTTCTCGATAACTAGCCAACTCATGCAGATCATCGTTCTCGATTTGCTTTTTCATGTCCGCCATATCAAGGAATCGCATATATACAACCTCCATTTCATCACTATCAAATTTATAGCCCAAAATTTCCAGTCTATGCCGCAGGGCAGCCCTTCCACTTCTCGCTGTGAGAATGATGGTTGACTTAGGTACTCCAACGTCAGCAGGGTCTATGATTTCGTAGTTTTCACGATGTTTGATGATGCCATCCTGGTGAATGCCTGAAGAATGAGCAAAGGCATTACTTCCCACAATCGCTTTATTCGGCTGTACTGGCATCCCCATCATTTCTGAGACTAACTCACTCATTGGATACAGTTTAGTGGTATCAATATTAGTCTCGAAATTGAGATGTGGATGACTCTTGGCAATCATAACTACCTCTTCTAACGAGGTATTTCCAGCCCTTTCTCCAATACCATTAATAGTTACCTCGACTTGCCTGGCGCCATTAATTAGACCTGCCATGCTATTCGCGGTAGCTAAACCTAAATCATTATGACAGTGAATTGATATGATCGCCTTGTCAATATTTGGCACCGTATTCATCAGGTATTTAATTTTGGCACCGAACATATCTGGTAAATTATAACCGGTAGTATCTGGAAGATTGACAACTGTTGCTCCCGCCGAAATAACCGCTTCTACCATTTTGGCTAAATATTCCTGATCCGCTCTTCCGGCATCTTCTGCATAGAATTCAACATCATCTACAAATTTTCGGGCATACTTGACTGCTGCCACTCCCTGCTCAAGAACCTTTTCCCGTGTGGATTTAAGCTTATGCTCTATATGAATGTCAGATGCCCCAATGCCTGTATGGATTCTTTTTCTCTTACCAAAATGAAGTGCCTGTGCCGCACAATCTATGTCAACTACCTTGGCCCTGGTTAGTGCGCAAACTATTGGCTCCTTCACGGCCTTACAGATTTCTTGAACAGATTTGAAATCACCAGGACTTGAAACGGGAAAGCCTGCTTCAATAACGTCAACTCCTAGCTGCTCCAGTGCCCTTGCAATCGTAACTTTTTCTTTCGTGTTTAGTTGACAACCCGGAACTTGTTCCCCATCTCTCAAGGTTGTATCAAAAATGTAAATCCTATTTTTCGACATAATATCCAGGGTCTCTTTATTTTCTATTGTTGAAAGTAGTTTAACTTGGTAGTTATTAGAGACAAGATTGGTCCACATTTACGATGCCCAAAGTTGATTAATAGGGACCTATATATCTGATAATCAAATAATTATATCTATTGACCAAACGCATTTTTACAATGCCCAAAATATCGATTGAACCATTGTTTGAGTTGATTAAATCGCTGACTAAGTCTGAGAAAAGGAACTTCAAGCTTTATGCGAAAAGAATCAGCTTAAATGAGGAATCGAAATTTGTCCGTTTGTTCGATATTATTGATCAATTGGAAGAATACAACGAGGACAAAATATTGCAAAAAGGTTCAGGTATTAAGTCAAGTCAATTATCCAATTTAAAGGCACATCTCTACAAACAAATTCTTACCAGTTTAAGATTAAATCACATCAATCATAATTCAGACATTGAAATCCGTGAGAATATTGATTATGCCCGGATTCTATACAATAAGGGACTTTATAGGCAGAGTTTGAAAGTGCTGGACAAAATCAAACACAAAGCGGAAGAAGAGGAGCTACACCTGTTGCGTCTGGAAATAATTGATTTCGAAAAAATGATTGAATCTCAATATATCACGAGAAGTATTGAGACAAGGGCGGAAGAACTAACGAACGAATCAAAAGAAGTAAGTCGAATGGTTTCCCGAGGTCAGGAGTTATCCAATTTGGGCCTTTCTCTTTATGGCCTTTATCTGAAAGTGGGTTACGTTAAGAACGAAAATGATTTTCAACTGATCAAAAATTACTTCCACAATAGCCTTCCCAATTATAGATTGGAGGATTTGACATTTTTTGAAAAACTATACCTTTTTCAACTCAAGGTATGGTACTATAATATCATCCAGGACTTCCCCAATTGCTATCGGAATGCTCAGTATTGGGTCGATTTATTTGAACAT
>JAJCYL010000456.1 GCA_029262955.1 Cytophagales bacterium
TTCCTGCAATTACATGGTCTACACCAGCAAAGTCTACAGTCAATTGGAGGGCCTGCTGATCAAAGTTTACGGTATCATAGTAAAATTGCTTAAGATACTCGGTTGGCTTTCGATCAATATTCTTTCTACTTTCCGGAAAGGCTTCAAATCCACGATCCAATCGTTCTGCCAAATAAGGAATGACACCCCCGGCATGGCACAGTACCCATTTGATATTCGGATAACGATCGGGAATACCCTCGAAGACCAATTTGGCTGCCGCCAATGTGGTGTCAAACAAAAAGCCAACAAGCGGCATCAACATATAATCTTCCATGGCCTCCACTCCTACCGGATAGGTCGGATGGATATACACTACGGCATTCAGCTCATTGGCCTTTGCCCATAAATCTTCATACCTGGCATCATTCAGGCCGACTCCATTGACATTACTATAGACCATCACTCCCTTCAGGCCTAAACCAATTACCCGCTCCAATTCAGCAACAGAGGCCTTAGGGTCATTTAATGGCAAGGTTCCAAGTGCGGTAAAGTGATCAGCGTGAGTCTGGCAAATACCGGAAAGGATATCATTTACCAATTTGGCCAATTCAACAGATCTTTCGGGAGTTTCCACCACTGTACCAGGCGCCGTAAAAGATAATACTTGTCGATCAACCCCAGCATCGTCGAGCACCTGTGCCCTCACATCAATCAGTCGATGACCCGGAACTACAATATTGTAATCACCCGGTGAGTGAACCACGGGATTGTTAACCTTATCATAGGTGACCTTGTAAAAACTAGGCCCCTTTTCTATTGCCTGGATATACTCCGGTGGATAAAAGTGATTGTGGAAATCAATTATCATAAGATGTTCTCTGCTGATTAAAAAAATGGTTTCCTAACAAACCTAATTAACAATGCGCAACGTCAAAAGACAAATATGAGGACCGGAGGCCGTGAGAAGTAGATAATCTTTACATTTAGTTTTTTTTTATCCCCTTCAACCATCATAGATTGCAAACTCAATACCCGAAATAAATATGACCATTGAGGAGCATGATCTTGTATCAAGCGGTGAGAAGCTATTTTGCCAGGCATGGTTACCAGACAAAGAGCCCAAAGTCATCATATGCTTAGTTCATGGCCTCAGCGAACATTTAGGTCGATATGAGGAGTTTGCGGAATTTTTTACTGCTCAACAAACCGCAGTATTTGCATTTGACCTTCGCGGACACGGTAAATCACCTGGTAAAAGAGGGCATGTGAAACAGTATGACCTATTATTAGATGATGTTGAAAATCTCTTAAAGATTGCACGAAGAGAGTTTAATGATGCGCTGTTAGTTTTATTTGGGCAAAGCCTTGGAGGCAATATCGTCTCCAATTACTTAATAAGTAGGAATACCTCTGAAGTGGCTGGTGCCATTGTTTCGGCTCCCTGGCTCAAACTGGCATTTGATCCTCCAGGTTGGAAGGTGAAGCTGGCTGCAATTATGAAAATCATCTACCCTGCATACTCTGAAAACAGTGACATAGATGCCAATCTACTGACCAAGGATCTCGAAAAGATAAAAGCCTATCAGTCGGATCCATTAGTTCAAAATAAAATTTCTGCGGGTCTTTTCTTTTCAATACTGCAAAGAGGGAAATCCGCCATATCCAACGCGTTTAAGATAACCGTTCCGGTGCTAGCTATACATGGTAAAGATGACCAGCTAACCTCATGGAATGCCACAGAAGAATTTATTCAAAATTCTGGCGGGAAAGGAGATTTCAAAAGCTATGAGAATGTGAAACATGAACCTCACAATGAAGTTGAACGCAATGATATTCTAAACGACCTCAATCAATGGATTAAGGAAAAAATAGTATCAAATTATGGCTAATAAGTTTGCAGTTATATTTGACATGGACGGCGTCCTGGTAGATAATAACCCTGTCCATGTTGAAGCCTGGAAAGTTTATGCAGAGCGCCTGGGATTTGAACTTACTCCGGAGAAAATTAGGAATGACCTTTATGGACGAACCAATGCCGATGCTTTTCGTCGACTTTATCGTGATGATTTAACTGAAGTGGAGTACAAGGCTCTTTCTCAGGAAAAAGAAGCCCTCTATCGAAAAATTTATAGACCAAATATCAAACCTGTGCAGGGTCTAAATAGATTTCTGGATGAAATGAGTGCACATGAGGTCCACATGGCCATTGCTACATCTGCCATTCCTGAAAATGTGGAGTTTGTCATCGAGGAATTGAATCTTGGGGATTACTTCCGGGTTATTGTGAATGAAACCCACGTCACAAAAGGTAAACCAGACCCTCAGGTGTATCTATTGACTTCAGAAAAACTGGGATTTGAACCTTCCCAATGCTTTGTGATAGAAGACAGTCTTTCCGGTGTGGAATCGGGAATTGCTGCGGGGTGCAAAGTCATCGGGCTCACTACTACTCACTCAAAAGAGGAATTATCCCATACTGATTTGGTAATTGATAGTTTTGAAGATCTGAACTACGAACAACTCACCAAAAGGATGTTATAATTATATTATATACAATTATATGCCATTTTACCAAGAATAACATCAATCATGAAAAGACGGAAGTTTGTCCAACAAGAAAGTGCCCTGGCAGCAGGTAGATTATTCTGGTATGGAGAACTTTTTTGTTGAACAAGAGCACTATCCAACTCCTGTATTTGAAGGAATTAAAAATAGCTATGACTTCCTCGGCAATATGAATGTTTGATTAATTATTTTTCAATTGATTGCGTAAATTCGACTTAAAAGTCTAATTTGTGCCAAACAACCCTATAAAAACATGAAAAAAACTATTCTACTATTCGTTTTTGCCTTTGCATGTATGACTTCATTTGGACAAGTTCGCGTAGGACTCGGCCTTCTTGGTGGTTCACCTAGCGGTGACTTTGGCGATTTTTATGATTTTGGTGCAGGCGGCTACATTGAACCTAAATACAGTGTAACCGATAATTTAGAAGTCGGCGGACATTTGGCATTCATGGGCTTCGCTGGAGGAAGCTTCTCCGGTGGTGGCACATCAGTTAGTGTATCTGCCGCTAAGGTAGTACCTATATTAGCTATAGCACAGTACTACTTCGGTACGGGTGTCAAAGTTTATGGTGGCTTAGGTATAGGACCCTATATCGTGGATTTTGGAAATGTCAGTGCAAGTACCTCAAGTGGTGGCGGTTCCGTTGATGCGGGTAGTGATACCAAATTTGGTTTTTCTCCGAAAGTAGGCATCAATCTCGGGGGATTTGACCTGGGGGTGGCCTATCATATCGTCAGCGATCTTAATTTCATTGGATTTAACCTCGGTTTCCATATTGGGAAAAGAGGATAAACCGTTTAAAACGATTTTAACAGTTAATCCCATTCTCGGTAGAGGATGGGATTTTTTTATTGGTTTAAAGTGCCAAATTGAATAGATGAATTGGCAGTCATTTTGGTATGCAATCTGAAAGCAAATCTTCCTGTAAAAAGTGGCATACCCCTAAATGCCAAAGTCTTATTTTTACGCCACACCTCTATAAATATTGCTAATGCTGTTTCAACAAGGGTCACTTAGTTTTCTTCTCTTTTTTACGGTTAGTATTTGCTGGTCACAAGAGGCAAAACCTCCGAAGTCTCTGTATAGGGAACTGACTGAAATAGAAGGCAGGATAACAGGTCTCACTTTTTCAAGTGATGGGCTGAAACTCGCTTTTACCAATGAAGGTGATATTTATAGTATTTCCCTTAACGAAACTCAACCCAGAGCAATCACCACTTCGAATTTCAAGGAAGATCAGCCACAATGGTCACC
>JAJCYL010000457.1 GCA_029262955.1 Cytophagales bacterium
ATATTTACTATCTCTTTTAGAGCAGCTGGCATGGAAAGCTAACGGTATAAATAGTTTGCTCCATGAAATCTACCTTATTGCTACTTGCGATGGTTAGTAATATTGCCATTGCTAAAATTGTCGATACACGCATTCTTATCAAAGGACAGGTATTTTCTCAAGAAGATAAATCACCATTGGCATACGTCAATATTTTCCCCAACGCCAGTAACTATGGCACCTTCACCAATCACGATGGTGTTTTTGAACTACTGGTACATGCCGGAGATTATGAGAAAAATTTGGTAGCCTCTCTGGTAGGCTTCAGAGTTCAGACCTTTCCAATGGATACTTCTCGTTCCTACCAAATTTTCCTATCACCTCAAGCTCAAGAATCACAAGAGTCAATTCTAATTTCTGTAGAAGAGATCATGGAAAATTTTCGTGGCAATGTCCGCTCCAATTATCCATCCAATCCCATGGTGAACAGAGTCTTCTTAAGAGAGTATGCCAAAATTAGGGATAAGGAAAATCTCTACATGAATGAAGTAATTGTTGACTATTTGAGAAATGGCTTTTTCGACAGTGGAGATGATCTGATGAAACTCATTAAAGGCAGAAATAAAATATATCATCCCTCAATTCCCTTTAGTTACACATCCGGGGGATTTAATGATATTCAGATCGATATTATTAAGTATCCGCTGGATTTCGTCATCGGCTCCAAAGGTTATAATTATGCCATTAGTGAAGTTATTCCAGCTGAAGGTGAAAATATCTACAAAATCAGATTTGAAGCACGTGGGAAAAGTGAATACGAAGGTTGGCTCTACATTGAAAGCGGCAATTTTGCCCTGGTGAAAGCTGAAATCAACTACTCTGAATTTGGGCGGAGTTTACTCAATAAATTGTCAAAAAAGTCAGGATTCTATTGGGACAACTTAACCAAGACTATTGTTTATAAAAAAGACAGGAATGACAAGTATAATTTATCAGAAATTATTTCAGAGGGACTGGGGTTCGATTATAACGTTAATGGTCAACTGATTGTAACTTCGGAAATACTGGTGATTGAAACAGACGTCGCCACTTTTTTTGCCAATGAATTCTACCCTGTTGAGGATGAGCTTTCCATTTTTGAAATCGTTTTTGAAAACACACCCTTTTTCTGGGAAGAGAACAACTCTATAGTCATGGAAGATTCTTTCCGAGAAGGCTACAATTAGGTTTACTCTAACTTAAAATCCTTGGGTTGAGAAAGAAGCCTAATTATGCGAGCATAATCAACAAGCGATAGTTCACCTCCTTTATTCAACGTGAGCATATAATTGTCATTTTCTAATTTAGGAAAAACACTTAGTTGCTGGTTTTTATCCCTATTAATTTCATTCAACTCAATTACTGCCAGCGGACTGGTCTGTGCTAAACTATCGTAGCTACTGCTAAAACCGGATGGGATAAATTCATTGGCTTCAAAAAATTCATAATTGGACAGATAGGTCATCAACTTCAAGGTATCCATAGCTGCAACCCGGTCTATTTTGAAAAAGTCTTCCTCAAAATATATGTTCACATTGTTATCTGGGTGTCCGGGATAGCTGATTTTTAAATCCTGCAAAGACCTCCAGTTGGAACTAAAGAGGGTTCGTTCCCGCCATTGCATCTCTGTGAGTTCAAATATTCCGGAGATGTAGTTTCTATAACCGGGGATTTCCACGATATATGGTTGATCCTCTCCTTTAATCATAAAATAGGATTGCGTCCGAGCTGCATTTCCACCAGCAAAAAATTCAATGGTCCGTTCACCTAACGTTACTACTATTTGGGTAGATAATCTCAATTGCTCAGCGATCTCCTCCTGTTGAATTTTAGATACTGGCCTGCGGACATTGATCTGATTTAGTACCGCCAAAAGCACATTCTTCAAATTCCTGTTTATCCCGTATTTATTATTAATTGACCAGGAATTCCCGGATCTATTAATCTCTACCTGCTGCTTATTATCAATCTTGATTGACTGTATGAGGGAAGTGTCTGAAACCCTGAAAAGATCAACCCTGAAATTAGAATTACTCTTAATTCCAGAGGTTAAACTCAAAGTCAGGCTCACTATAATTAAGCCTAATAAAAAAATAAGTAGTTTGTGATTCTTATGCATCCCTTCCCAATGAGCAATTAGAAATTAGCGTATTTCCTTTTTCTTAAATAGTATTTTATATAACCAAAGATGATTAAGACCACGATTGGTAGTAACAGGTTAAAAGTTTGCCACCAGACTCGTTCCTCCTCAACTTTTATTTTATCAAGAGGTCTAATTTCAATCTCCTTATTTCTTGCCGCTATAATTCCATTATCGTCCAATAAATATTCCAGTGAATTCATCACGAAATCTTTATTGGCATAAGTTATCTGTCTGAACTGATCGAAACCAAGGTCCAACGGTTGATCTGTCTGAATATTAATTTCATTTCTGAGTAAGTCACCGTCTGCGCACACGATTATTTTAGTTCGCAGTCCTGATTCCTGGAAATTTTCCTGATTGGCTCCTTTGGGAAGAACACGATTTTTGTAAAGCGATGAAAACTCTCCTTCCAACAGATAAGCAATAGCTTGCGGACCGCTATTAAACAACTCAGGGTCTAGCTGTTCTTGCAAATCATTGAAAGCTACCCTCACAGGCGGGCTGATCACACGAGAATATTGAGAAGTGAAAATCAGTGGTGTCTTCACAATCCCATCTGCCTTTACCGTGTCAATGGTGGATACAAACTTGGCATATACGGCATCCATATTTTTTACAATTGGATGGTCACCAAATTGATTGGCCACTGGGAAAAAAGGCCATGGCAACAAAGATATTTGTGGTTGATCTCCAACATTCCCAGCAATGACTGGGTATTGTCCACTGTTTAAATCCTGAATAAGATTGGAATTAATCCGAGCACCGTACCTAAATAGTAAGTCACTGAGGTTGATTTCATTGGGTATCGCCAATGTCCCTTCACCACTCGCACTATCCATATTAACGCTTAATGCGTCCACAAAGAACAGCGTCTTTCCACCTCCCATAACATACTGATCAAGGTTATATTTCTCAACCTCGCTGAATGGTGTTCCCGGTTTAATTATCATCAAAGCATCATAATCCTGGAGATCTCGATCTTCGTGAGCCAGATTGACGTTAAATACATCATACTTTTCAAGCAACGCACCTGTTAGTCCAGCTAATTCTGTAGAGTCAATCTCATTATGGCCTTTTACTAATCCTATTAAATTTCTTTCCGTTTGGGCAAGTGTTCGGATAGCATTGGCCAGTTCATACTCAACACCTTCTATAGACTGGTTCAAAATTTCCTCTGGGGAAGCTCCTTTGTTGCCTTTCAGCAATAGCACTCCCACTTCTTCTCCAAAATAGGACACAATGGCGCCTGGGAATATCAGTTTCTGAGTCCTTTTACCTCCCTCATTGGCAAATACATTGGTAGGTTGAATACCGCGATTAGCCAGGTATTGCATAAACTCATTTCGGCTTTGCTGGCTCCTGGCCTTGTCCGGATTGACAAATTGATATTGAATATTTCCACCTGCATGGATTTTGAATTCGTCCAATGTCTCCTGGATAGCTTTTTGAAGTCTTTTGAAGCCTGCTGGTAAATCACCATCCAGATAAATATCGACATAAACAACATCATCAAGATTACTGGCCAAATATTCAGTGGCTGGTGAGATTGAGTATCTTTTTTCTTCTGTAAGGTCAACACGAATTGGAAAACGCGAGGCCAGTTGATTCATTACCGTAATCCCGATCAGTCCAATCAGGAATACCAACACATATTCAAATTGCTTTGATTTCAACCCTACCATTTGCGGCTCTCCATTTTAAGCTTGGTCAATAAAATCATTAACCCACTTACTCCAACAAAATAGACAATATCCCGGCTGTCAATCAGGCCACGACTCATGGCATCATAATGGTAAAGGATACCCAACTGAGCAATTTCGAGCGAAAAATCTCCCCAAACATCCATACCTGCCATACTGTCAAAGCCGGAAAAAACAATGAAACAAAGAAAGACCGCTACAATGAAAGAAATTATCTGATTCTCGCTGAGAGAAGATGCGAAAATGCCAATTGATGTGAAAACGCCACCTAACAATATCAAGCCAATATAGCTTCCGGCAATTCCTGCACTATCCAGGTTGCCCGACGGGTTTCCCAACTGATGAATTGAATAGTAGTAAATCAAGGTTGGGAGAATTGAGAAAATTACCAGGAAAAAACCTGCAAAATATTTCGCCAATATTACTTGTAGATCTGTCAGTGGTCTTGTTAGAAGTAGCTCCATAGTTCCTGATTTTTGCTCTTCGGCCAGCATTCTCATGGTAATGGCCGGAATTAGAAACATGAAAACATAGGGCCCAAGAGAGAACAGGGTGGTCATGTCAGCATACCCATAATCCAAAACATTGGTATCCGGAAATACCCACATCAAAAGCCCCATTCCTGTGAGGAAAACTGCAATCACTATATAAGCAATCAGCGAATCAAGGAAGCCATTTACTTCTTTCAAAAAGAGTCTAATCATCTTTCTCCTCCTTTTGCGTCAACTGTTTAAAGACATCTTCCAGCGAACTATCAACTTGCTGAAGGCCGACCAATGGCCAATTGTGTTTTGCTGCGAGGGCAAAAATCTCCGAGCGCAGGTCAGCATTCACCTCGGTCTTCAGTTCATAAAGGCCTTCTTCGACAGCAGTCAATCCCATGACTCCTTTCAATTTGTTCAACGGATCAGTATCAATTGCGTGCTTGAATTCCAGTTTGATCAACTCATAGTCATTAGACGCCTTCAATTCTGAGACTTTGCTGTCTGCAACAATTTGGCCATGATTGATAATGATGGCCCGCTCACATAATGCCTGTACTTCCTGCATGATATGAGTAGAAAAAATTACTGTCTTCTCTCTGCTTACTTCCTTGATCAAGTTCCTGATCTCAACAATTTGATTGGGATCAAGACCCGTAGTTGGTTCATCAAGGATCAGTACCTCAGGATCATGAACTAAAGATTGAGCAAGCCCAACCCTCTGACGGTATCCCTTTGAAAGAGCACCGATTTTCTTATTCTGCTCCTGTGTCAATCCACACAGATCTACCATCTCCTTCACCCGACTTCTCAAATTGGAACCTTTCATTTGATGTAAACCACCAATGAATGAAAGATACTCGTGAACATACATTTCAAGATAAAGTGGATTGTGTTCGGGCAGATAGCCAACTTTTTCCCTTACCTCTACTGGACAGTCTACAACACTAAGATTAGCTACATGTATTTCTCCATCCGTGGGTGGAAGGTAACAAGTAGCAATTTTCATGGTGGTTGATTTGCCGGCTCCATTAGGTCCAAGAAAACCCAGAATCTCCCCTTTTTCTGCTGAGAAGGTGATACTATCAACTGCTTTTTGGGCTCCGAAGGTTTTGGTAAGGTTTTGGACTTTTACTGACATAACACGTTACCGGAATGAATGCGAAAATAAGGCATTTAGTACGATCCACCCACCCTGCTTTTAACCTTTTGGTTTAAGAGGCCTGACCTCAATATCAGTATGGTGATAATTGGCACTTGATTCCAAAACATGTACCACGGTAGAGGCAATATCTTCCGGCATCATTTTATTACTACTGGATCCAAACTCTTCAATTTTGTCAAAGAAATTAGTCTCAACTGAACCCGGATAGATACAGGTTACTTTGATGCCAAAGTCCCGAAGCTCCATAAAAAGGGAATGAGAAAGTCCAGTTACTGCATGTTTAGTAGCGGCATAACCAACCATATTCTTGACAGGATTAAGCCCTGCAATCGATCCAATATTAACAATATGACCTTCATCCCTGGATTTCATATTAGCCACCACCTGTCGGGTACAGTGAAAAATCCCATGAACATTCACATCGAACATCCCCATCCAGTCTTCACTTTTAACTTGGTCAAAAGCCCCGTATACGCCGTATCCAGCATTGTTGATAAGAATTCTAATGTCTTCACCAAAGACTGACCTGGTACTTTCATAGGCTGAAACCACCGATTCTTCATTGGCCACATCGGTCTCAACAAAATGAAAATTAGGATTAGACAGGTCAGGAGGCGTTCTGCTCCAACCTGCTACTTTCACATCCTTTTCTAATAGCTTTTTGGCAATAGCCAATCCAATACCTTTACTTACTCCTGTGACTATGGCCACTTTACCTTTTAAGTCCACTTACGATTGATTAGTTATTAGTTCTTTAATAATTTTTGTCATGTTAGGTTCGGCCTTCATAGCCGCAGCAATAATTTCCTCAACCACAACTTTTTTAATGGCTGAAGGGTAACAAAGATCAGTAATAACCGAAATAGCAAAGCATGGTAAATCCATGTGCCTCGCAACAATATTTTCGGGTACAGTCGACATGCCCACCGCATCAGCACCTATAATTTTAAGGTATTTGTATTCCGCTCTTGTTTCTAAATTTGGACCGGTTACCGAAGCGTATACGCCTCTATGTACTCTTATGTTACTGTCCTTTGCAATTTTAAGGGCTTGCCTGATAAGTTGCTGATCATATGGTTCACTCATGTCAGGAAACCTTCCACCTAGCTGGTCAATATTCTTCCCTGTCAAAGGATTTTCCGGCATGAGGTTAATATGATCATTGATAATCATTAGATCTGAAACTTTGTATTCTTCATTCAACCCTCCGGCTGCATTGGATATAAAGAGTTTCTCAATCCCTAACATCCTCAGTACCCTGACCGGGAATGTGACTTCTTTCATACTATATCCTTCGTAATGATGGAAGCGACCTTGCATAACTACCACACTTTTACCACCTAACTTTCCAAAAATTAATTTCCCTGAATGAAATTCAATTGTGGACAAAGGAAAATGAGGAATGTCCTCATAGTTGATCACATGAGAGCTTTCAATATCACTGACAAGGCCTCCCAGGCCTGTTCCTAATATGATGCCATACTTTGGAGCCGGCACTCCCTTTGATTTGACATAATCTACAGCTTCTTGAATTTTCTTAATCATAATAATATTATCATTCGGGCTTTGTTACTAATCGGCTAAATTCGGAGCAAAATTAACTGCATGCCACAAAGAGAACTAATCCCCTTGAAGGAACGTCCACTAGATCTCGTTTTGTTGATCTTTTTTTACCTAAATGCCATTTTCATCACCTACATGTTTGATATAGAGCAGTTGGTAATTGCCGATCCACACAACTTTGAGTATCCATGGTGGCCCCCTAAATTTATGGTAGACCTGGTTCATTGGTGGGGATTTACTTTTGATCCTGCTCTTATCGCTCGTCCCCCATGGTTTAAGGCGACTATCTGGATTGACCAGCTATATTTTGGACCTTTTTATTTCATGGCCATTTATGCTTTCCACAAAGGCAAGGAGTGGATTCGTATACCAGGCATTGTCTGGGCCTCTATGCTGATGACAAACGTAATTATTATCCTATTTGAAGAGGTTTGGGGAGAATACGCTTCCCCTCAACTAGGAATGGTGCTATTTGCCAATGCGTCCTGGATAATCTTCCCCTTGATTTTTATTTTCCGAATGAGGAATACCAATCATCCATTTACCCGGGAAATAAATTGAGTGCATTTAAAGAAAAATATGGCCCTTGGGCAGTGATTGCCGGAGCTTCCGAGGGATTGGGTGCAGCCTTCACCAGGGCCTTAGCTCAAAGAGGGCTCAATGTAATCCCGGTTGCCCGGAGATCTGATCTTTTAGAAATTCTTTCAAATGAGGTGAGGCAAGAATATGGTGTGCAAGTCAAGCCTCTTGTACTAGATCTGGCATCATCTGACGTTTTGGAGCAGATCTCAAAAGAAACTGATGATCTTGAAGTTGGATTGATGGTCTACAATGTTGGCTTGTCGTTAATCGGTACATTTCTTCATCGAACCATTGAAGATCATGAGACCATTCTCAATACCAATTGTAGGACTCAACTATTATTTACCCATCATTATGGCCTGAAAATGAAAGAAAGAGGTAAAGGAGGGATTATAATACTCTCCTCTCTGGCTGGATTTCAAGGTACTGCAATGGTAGCTCATTATGCAGCAACCAAGGCTTACAACCGCGTTTTGGCTGAGGGTCTTTGGGATGAGTTGAAACCTTATGGAGTGGATGTGCTTTCGGCATGTGCCGGGGCGACTGCCACACCTAATTACCTCAATAGCGAACCCAAGAAATTAAATCCAATGGCACCGCCGGTTATGAGCGCTCAATCGGTGGTGGAAGAATCTTTAAAAGCACTTGGCAAAAAGCCCATTCATATTACGGGATTCTGGAATAGGATAGCTTCCTTTTTTATGCACCGGCTTTTTTCACGAAAAGGGGCTGTAAGTACCTTTAGTAAGAGTACCAGAGAAATGTATGAGGAAGATTACGGGTGAATTCGCAAAA
>JAJCYL010000458.1 GCA_029262955.1 Cytophagales bacterium
TTAATCGAAAAGATGCATGAAATCATGAAGGATTTAGACGTGTTAATATCGCCGACATTTGGCGGCAGGCAACTACTAATCACCAACCTGACTGGGCATCCCGCGGTGTCAATCCCTAATGGTTTTGATGAAGAAGGTCACCCTACTTCAATTACCCTAGTTGGCAACCTTTTCGAGGAAGCAACCATCTTAGGCGTAGCCAAAATTTTCCAGGATAATACTGAATTTGATGAGAAGAATCCTCCGTTATTTCGAAGTGAGTAAAAATGCTCATATCTAAGATAAAATAGCATCTAACTAAGATTAGTTAATATATTTACTTTAAATTTAAAGTCTCTACCAGCTTCAAGTCTATAAATACGCTATGGGAATAAGAACCGATAGGTTTGGCTTAACGTTGGTGGTATGTCTTATTTTTGGAATGTCCTCCGCTCAGCAGAGAGGACAAATCATTAAGACTGGCGACAATGTTCTGGATCCTAATCAGGACGGTTGGGTATCTACAAATTCCTCTGGATTTTCTAATGATGGGTATTACGTTGATGAGTTTGAACTCAACATGTTTGGCATGCCCATTTCTGAAAATGGTGAGGTTGCTGATGATATTCAGAATGGCTCATCATGTGGAACAACGGATTTGTCAGCGGATTCGGAAGGATTTACAGCCTATGGGTTATTGGATGATTTTGGTAATTTAATATTCAGATTCAGATTAGGAGGTGATCGCCCCAGTATTGAAGCTTATACTGTTCTAATTGATGCAGATGGAAATTTTGGCAGCGATGACCCCAATGCTACAGCCAACAATCCAGGTTTTGAGATAGACATTACCCTAATAGAGAATAAAGGGGTTCTTGTATACAACCTCGATGGAATTGAAGGGTGCCCCAGCGCAGTTCTTCAATACAATAAAAACACTCATTACCAACGTTCAATCGCAGGAACTGAAAGTTGTGGTGATCCGGATTACTTCTTTGACTTTTACGTGCCTTTCGATGATTTGATAAATGAATTCCCACAATTCAATTTAAGCCTCCAATCGGAAATGCGATTTTTTGCAGTAACGAATATCTCGGCCACCTGTGCAATGGGAGGTTCGATTTCGGATGTTGGCGGGGTCAATGACGACGATTTTGACGGATGCAATGTCTGTGCATTCCAGGATCTTTCGGATGGTCAATGTCCGACCGCCTTAGAAGATTTAGTCGCTGATGGAGAAGGTTTCTCTTCAGGTACCACTCCTAAGCCCATTATAAATGCCCCTGTAAAAGTTGGAGAGACATCCCTATCTGGAACCTCTGTACCTGATGCTAATATTTTCGTTGACGTCTATGATGCAGCGAGATCCTTGGTTGATCATGTAGAAGTTGTATCTACCTCTGAAGGTGAGTGGATTACACCATTGAATGTTGCTCTACAGCAACAAGATTCTATCACAGCAAAAGCTCAATTAGTTGGTGGATGTACGTCAGGAACTTCAGAATCCGATGTGAGTTTTGCCGTTGTAATTATCAATACGCCTCCAGTGCTTTCAGGAACAGGGGGGTCTATAGACTACAACGAAAATGCCGCACCGGTAGTAGTCGATCCCGGAATTAGTATTACAGACGTTGATGACGTTGATATCGACGCAGCAACGATCAGCATAACAGGCAATTTTCAAACAACGGAGGATCAACTGGTATTTAGTGATCAGGCAGGTATTGTCGGAAGCTACAATTCATCCTCTGGGGTACTGACACTTACGGGGCAATCAAGTCTTGCTAATTACATCGTTGCACTGGCATCTGTCTCTTATCAAAACGATAGTGAGGGGCCCACAAATCTTACACGTCAAATTGAATTTGTTATAAATGACGGCCTTGATGACAGTAACATAATTAGTCGGGATATTAATGTTATTCCAGCGAATGATCCTCCTTTGATTACCGGAACCGCTACACCAATTCTTTATGCGAATGGTGATGGCGCAGTCGTAATTGACAACCAAATAAATGTCACCGATCCTGATCATGCCAACTTGAGCGGGGGTACAGTTGCCATTTCTAATAACTTTGTCTCCGGTGAGGACTTCCTTGCATTTTCTAATCAAAATGGCATTGCAGGTTCTTATGATGGAGCAACGGGAATTCTTACCTTAACTGGTACTTCAACTGTTGCCAATTATCAAATCGCAATAGCATCAGTCACCTATGAAAAAATCGGTCTGTCGAGCATACTTACCAGAAGAGTTTCCTTTATTCTCTCAGATGGCACTGACAGCAGTGTAGCTTTTGAACGTGACATAGATATTGACAACAGCAATCAGCCCCCGGTGATTGAAGAAGGAGGAGTACCTGTAGCCTCAATCAACAGAAATACTGATGAGGATGTTTCTTTTGAAATCTGCATTGAAGCCGTAGACCCTGATGGAGATATGACTGTTATCACATCGGTGGTTTCTCTTGATGGAACCGGTGGACTTCAAATTTCTATGACGGATCCCATGTGTTTCACTTATACACCTCCATCTAATTTTAGTGGAACAGAAACAATCCGGGTTGAAGTGTGCGACCAAAGTGCCAATAGCCTTTGTGATCAGGTTGATGTCATCATAACGGTAGATCCGGTAAATGATTTACCCATAATCACCGGATCGGCAACTCCATTGTTATACACAAACGGGGATGGTGCTGTTTTAATTGATGATCAGATCAATATTACCGACGAAGATCATATCCAATTGACGGGAGGAACAGTATCTATTAGTAACAATTTCGTAGCCGGTGAGGATGTTCTCGCATTTTCTAATCAAAACGGAATAACCGGGAGCTATAATGCGGGGACCGGTATTTTGACCTTAAGCGGCACGTCATCTATAAATAATTATATAACCGCCCTACGTTCAATCACTTACGACAAGACTGGTGTATCTAGTGATTTGACACGCCAGATATCTTTTGTTCTTTCAGATGGTACAGACAATAGTGCTCCATTTAGTAGGGACATGGATATTAACAATGTAAACCAACCCCCGGTGATCGAAGAAGGGGGAATACCTGTCACATCGATCAATGCAAATACAGATGAGGATACACCTTTCGAAATTTGCATCGAAGCTACTGATCCAGACGGAGATATGACTGTCATTACATCCATCAATTCACTGGATGGGTCAGGAACATTTGAAATTTCGACAACTGATCCTATGTGTTTCACTTATACACCGCCAATTGACTTTAGTGGTCAGGAAACCCTACAGGTTGTAGTTTGCGATCAAACTGTAAACAGTCTTTGCGATCAGGTCAATGTAATAATAACTGTTGATCCCGTTAACGATCTACCTATAATCACTGGTACAAACGGACCGCTTACTTACTCGTTAGGAAGTGGTGCTGTAACCATTGATGATCAAATCAATGTAACTGACCGAGATCATTCCAGTGTGACAGGAGGAACAGTCTCAATTACCAATAATTTCGTTACTGGTGAAGATATTCTGGCTTTTAACAATCAAAATGGAATATCAGGTTCATACGATGGCCCTAACGGTGTTTTAACTCTGAGTGGAACTGCTTCATTAGTTGACTATGCAACAGCGATAGCATCGGTCAGTTACGAAATGACTGCGTTCTCCAGCATTTTAACCCGGCAAATTTCTTTTGTGGTATCAGATGGAACTGATAATAGCAGTCCATTCCGTCGAGATATGGACATCAACAATAGTAACCAACCTCCTGTTATAGAGGATGGAGGGGTTCCGGTAAATACCATAAATGTAACAACCGATGAAGAAACACCCCTTGAAATATGTATTGAAGCCACCGATCCGGATGGGGATATGACAGTAATTGGTTCCGCTAACTCAATAGACGGTAGTGGGATTCTTGATTTGGCCCACCCTGATCCAATGTGCTTCACTTACACTCCTCCAAAAGATTTCAATGGACAAGAAACAATATTGGTAGAAGTCTGCGATCAGGCAGCTTCAAGTCTCTGTGATCAGGTAAATGTTATAGTCACTGTGTTGCCAGTAAACGACCCTCCAACCATTCCTGAGGTTGGTAACCCACAGGATACAATAAGATTTGTGACCCTAGAGGAAGTACCCCTTGAGGATTGTTTGCTTGCCGGAGATCCTGATATCGATGTTTTAGCCATCACTGACATCACCAGTGTAACAAATGGTGGAAACTATGACCTTGGTGCTATAAATGACCTTTGTTTTTCATTCCAACCCGACTTAAACTTCTCAGGAGAAGAAATAAGTACATTCACCGTCTGTGATGATGGGACTCCCCAATTATGTGATGACGTCGTTGTTGTTATTGATGTGACACCGGTTAATGATCCGCCGGTTATTGTTGATGCGCTGAACAATCCTATTGATACATTATTTTTCACCACCAAAGAGGACTTTTCACTGGGAATTTGCGTCAATGTTTCAGACC
>JAJCYL010000459.1 GCA_029262955.1 Cytophagales bacterium
TTCAAGATCGTGAGTAACCAAAACAAGGGTAGTTCCCTCCTCTTTATTGATATCAAACAATAACTCCTCTACCTTCGAACCAGTATCTTCATCAAGGTTCCCCGTCGGTTCATCCGCAAATAGGATTTTGGGGTTATTGGAAAAAGCTCTCGCAATAGAAACTCTTTGTTGTTCACCTCCGGATAATTGCGTTGGATAGTGATCACCACGACTGTCTAACCCCACTCGATCGAGTAATTCTTTGGCTTTTTTGTACGCACCTTTGTCGCCCCTTAATTCCAAGGGGACCATAATATTCTCTATGGCAGTAAGGGTTTGAATTAGTTGGAAATTTTGGAAAATAAATCCAACTGATTGATTTCTAATTTGGGCTCTTTCGTCCTCATTCAATACATCTAATTTGATACCATTTATCTCTACTGATCCGGATGTCGCTTTGTCCAGTCCAGCGCACAATCCCAAAAGTGTTGTTTTTCCACTTCCAGATGGTCCAACAATCGAAAATGTATCTCCATGAGAAATCTCGAAACTTACGTTGTCAAGTACGGTCAGTTCTTTACTACCACTTTGATAAGTCTTTGTGAGTTCTGAAACTTTAAGAATAGACATTAATTACAGATATGATGAGGCTTTTTAGATATCCCTTATACAACGATAAGCAACTAAAGATGTTTAATTGAATTGATAAAGGGCTAATATAACTTTTTCAGATTTTGATCCCCGTATCTGCCGGTAGTACATTTGCAGTTTTAAATTCAAAATGAGAATAAGAGTTTCTTGCTTCTCCCTATTGTTTTGGCTGTTTTGCTCTTGCGCCAGTGATAGCAGAGAAAGTCAAAATGGCTCGCAAAATCAGCAAACTGAAGAGAATGCAGCTAAGGACAGTCCCACCCAAAATGTGGTATTTTTTGGGAACAGCTTAACTGCAGGATATGGATTAGATATATCTGAAGCATTTCCTGCAAGAGTCCAGGAGTTTATAGACTCATTAGGTTATGATTATGAAGTGATAAATGCAGGTTTGAGTGGGGAGACAACGGCCAGTGGCAATTCCAGAATCGATTGGGTTTTAAAAAATAAAATAGACGTTTTTGTCCTCGAATTAGGAGCTAATGATGGTCTTCGGGGGATTCCCACAACAGAAACCCAAAAAAATCTTCAGGAAATAATTGATAAAGTCAGTAAAAAGTATCCTAAGTCAAAGATAGTGTTGGCCGGAATGCAAGTTCCTCCAAATATGGGGGAGGAATATTCCTCAGACTTTAGGTCCATTTTCCCTGAATTAGCCGAAAGGAATGAAATTGCGCTTATCCCTTTTTTGCTTCAAGACGTAGCAGGCGAGCCCGAACTGAATCTTGAAGATGGGATTCATCCTACTCCTTATGGTCACCAAATTGTCGCAGGAACAGTCTGGAGGGTACTCAGAAAAGTGTTGTAAAGAGGATGTTCAACAAAATTTTAATTGGTTCAGTTGTACTATTGGTTGTGCTAGGTATCTGGCAGAATGAAATCATTTCATACGGTTTGATGCAGGCACAGGGTCAGGTAAAAGTGGTACTTGAGGCTAAACCGATTGATGAATATCTGAACGAACCGTCGTTTCCAGACTCTTTGAAAAATAAATTGAGAGTTGTTCAGGAAATCCGGCAATATAGTATTGACCACCTTGGAATAGAGGATAGCGACAATTATAAAACGTTGTATAATCAAAAGGGCCAAGTTTCGCTCTGGAATGTAACCGCTTGCGAACAGTTTAAACTCAAAGCTAAAAATTGGTCATTTCCTATAATTGGTTCATTTCCGTATAAGGGTTTCTTTGATTTGGAGAAAGCTAAGGAAGAGCGTGATCAGCTAAAAGAAAAAGGGTACGATACAAGGATTCGACCGGTTGGTGGTTGGTCTACTCTTGGGTGGTTCAATGACCCGATTTTATCGAATATGTTAAATCGGTCGGAAGGTGCATTAAGTGAATTAATCATTCATGAACTCACTCATGGAACTCTTTATATAAAAGACAGTGCGGATTACAATGAAAACCTTGCCACGTTCATAGGTGAAAAAGGAGCTGAACAATTTTTGACCTCGAAATATGGTGCCACATCACCACAATTATCGAAATACATCGAACGCAAATTCGATTACGACAAATACATTAACCATTTCATACGAGGTGCAAATAAGCTTGACAGTCTATATGGCACGATGAATGCTAGCATTACTGTGGATGTCAAGAAAAAAAGAAAAAAGGACATGATCCAAGACATTGTAAATACAATAGACACGATCCGATTTTATGATGGTAGAAACTATCACAGGCGGTTTGAAAAGTACTTGCCAAATAATGCCTATTTCATGTCTTTTTTGAGATACCATTCCAAACAGAACGATTTTGAAAAAGACTTCCATGAAAATTATGGTAGTGATGTTAGAACCTACCTTACTTATCTAAAACAAAAATATCCATCTTTGTAGGCTGAAAAATGTGGGGGATTAGAATATATAGGATTATTGGGGGCCTGACTGTAGTCATTTTCGCTTTCTTGCTGACAGCTTTTGCGTCAGACACTAGCAGATATGTCCTCAGAAAGAATAACAGTTTTTCTACGGGTGAACGTTTAAACTACCGGGTCCATGTTGGATTCATTAGTGCTGGAGAAGCTACAATGTCCATAGATGAAGAACTGGAAGAAATTAACAATCGCCCATGTTTCAAAATCAATGTCTTTGGTCAAACCTCGGGGTTTTTCGATTTCTTCTATACTGTAAGAGACAACTGGGGCACATATTTGGATACAGCATCGTTGGTGCCACACAAGTTTTATGAGGACAAACGGGAGAATAAATATCGCAAGCATGAGGTGGTAGAATTCGATCATTATAAAGATTCGGCTATAGTATCAAGAATAGATAAAGATCGACCAATTGAATACTTTAAAACTCCACGCCAACCACAAGATCTTATTAGCGGTTATTACTATATCCGTACTCTTGATTACACCAAAATCCCGGAGGGTCAAATCATCACCCTTGATGCTTTTTATGATAAGAAGACCTATGATTTTAAGATAAAATTTTTAGGTAGAGAGGTAGTCAAGACGAAATTAGGTCATATCAATGCCCTTGTCTTTGCGCCGATTATGCCCAAAAATGATCTGTTTGAGGAAGGCAATGAAACTATTAAAGTTTGGCTGTCAGATGACACTAATAAAATCCCGATTAAGATTTGGGCCAAAATGTTTGTTGGGGGAGTTGAAATTGATCTCACAGAGGTTGACAATCTGAGAAACCCTTTGAGCTTTGTAGAGAAATGATCTTATTGTTATTAAATTGTTACCACCTTCACATTGGGTTTAATTCTAAGTAATTTTCGCTACTAAATGTAAATCACCAGGGCCTTAAATTAACCACCATAGCCATGGCCAAATCCAATAAACGAATTTTAGTTGTAGATGACGAAGCAGATATTTTAGATCTGCTAAAATACAATCTGTCAAAAGAAGGTTTTAATGTTAAAACCGCTCTCAATGGAAAAAAAGGAGTAGAAGTTGCCAAGGAGTTTCATCCCGAATTGATCCTGCTGGACATAATGATGCCGAGTCAGGATGGTGTTGAGACATGTCGTCAGCTTCGTGAATTACCTGAATTGAGCAATTCCCATATAGTTTTTCTAACGGCAAGATCTGAAGAATATTCGGAAGTTGCCGCTTTTGACGCAGGTGCAGACGATTATATTATTAAACCTATAAAACCAAGGGCACTCCTTAGCCGCATCAATGCCTTTTTTAGGAAAGACTCCAAGAAAAATAAGGATGTTCAACAAATTAAAACGGGAGACCTGGTCATCGATAGAACCAGCTATACGGTATTGGTAGGGGAAAAGGTAGCGAACCTACCTAAAAAAGAGTTCGAATTATTATATTTCCTGGCTCAGAATCCAGGGAAAGTTCTGGGTCGAGACGATCTTTTACAGAATATTTGGGGTACAGATGTGTATGTTCTGGCCCGAACTGTAGATGTTCATATAAGAAAGGTAAGGGAAAAGATCGGTGAGGGATACATCACCACTGTAAAAGGTGTTGGATACAAGTTTGAGCACATATAAAGATGTTTCTTAATCCAAGGGCTCTAGCATTGCTACTAGCCCTGTCAATTTCAGTAATCACTACTTCATTTCTGTCATTAATTCCAGAAGTAAATGGTGTCAGTTTAATTATTACCGCACTACTATCGTTCTCATCAGGATATTTACTTATTTATGTCATTCTGGAGTTTCTTTTTTTTAAAGAAATCAGGAAGCTCTACTCAGCACTCAATAAGATCAGAGGCAAGGATTATACCTCTATCGAAATCGAAAAAGAAAAAAAATCACTCAATCCTTTTAAGAAAATAAATCAGGAAATGCTCGCTTTTGCTGCACGCAAGCAAGGGGAAATTGAAGAACTAAAAAAGGCGGAAGCCTTTAGGCAACATTTTATTGCTGACGTCTCCCATGAATTAAAAACGCCAATATTTGCTGCCCAAGGTTTTGTTCACACGCTTTTAGATGGTGCTGTGAAGGATAAGAATGTGCGGATGAAATTTCTTAAAAAAGCCGCCAAAAGCCTTGATGGCTTAGATATACTTGTTCACGACCTATTGACAATATCGCAAATGGAGACTGGTGCGATAAAGATGCACTCGGAGGACTTTGATATAATTGATCTGACTCATGAAGTTTTTGATCAATTTGACAACAAGGCAGATAAAAAGGAGATTATATTAAAGTTAGCAGAGCCATATGATGCACCGCTCCTGGTTCATGCAGATAGCCAACGAATTTACCAGGTTATGCTCAATTTGATATCAAATGCAATCAACTATACAAAGGAATCGGGTCTTGTTGAGGTGGCTTTCATCCCGGATGAAAACGAAGTTACCATCATTGTAAAAGACAATGGCAGAGGTATTCCAGCAAAAGATATAACCCGAATCTTCGAAAGATTTTACAGAGTGGAAAAAAGTCGTTCAAGAGGGAAGGGCGGGACTGGCCTGGGTTTGGCTATTGTCAAGCATATCCTGGAGCTTCATGGAACAAAAGTTAAAGTTAAGAGCAAAGTTAAGCAGGGTTCCGCCTTTAGCTTCAAACTCCAAAGAGTCAAAAACGTTTAATAGCATTAAGTACCTTTAACCCAATTGGAATATTTTAATTCAAGATATAAACAACTTAGCCCCTACGGCAAGATAATTTTTTTACTCTGTGTCTTTTTGGTGGCTATCAACCTGGTTCTGGTTTTTCTATTTCCCGCACCTTATAAACAAATCTTTGGGCTTTCAGGAATGACCGGACTTATCACACTGGTTTTAATTTTAATCTCCAGAAGAAACTTTTAGGGAACTCATTTTTTTATGACATCTTTCTGATCAAATGAAACGGCCCTCATTTAAAAGCTTTATAATTAAGGAGAATAATGACTATATATTCATTAACAAACCCCCATTCATTTCAACTTTAGCAGATAGAAACGATAGCATCAATATTTTAAAACTAGCAAGAGAGTATCAGCCAGAACTGACCGTATGCCACAGGCTTGACAAAGAAACTTCAGGAGTTTTAGCACTATCCAAGAATTCAGATACCTATGGGCATCTCGCCAGACTTTTAGAGAAACGAAAGGTTCGAAAAGTTTACCATGCTGTGGTCGATGGTATTCACAATTTTGATAATCAAACAGTTGATGCTCCAATTACCTCCATGAACAATGGCGTGGTCAAAATTGATAAGATAGCTGGCAAAAAATCAATCACCATATTCAATACTGTTAAAGCTTTTAGGAGAAATACCCTGGTCGCGTGTAATCCTGAAAGTGGAAGAATGCACCAAATCAGAATACACTTAGCACTTTTAAAAGCCCCAATCATTGGAGATCTGCAATATGGTGGTAAAGACTTTTATCTCTCATCAATTAAGCCCAAATTCAATTTAAAGAGAGAAACAGAAGAGCAACCAATCATGAAAAGAGTAGCACTACATGCAGTTTCTCTTCAGTTCAAGGATCTCAAAGGCAACAATGTTTTAGTTGAAGCCGACTACCCAAAAGACATGGCGGTGCTCCTCAAGCAATTGGAGAAATACAGTTAGTGTCAATTGGATTCATGCGTTCGGGATTTGAATTTCTTTTTTAGCCACTCGACTTTGTTTTCAAGGAGGTTGTTATAAAGAGAATCATTACTGATCATCAAATCAGGTTGTCCAGCATCTACCCAACTGGTATACCAGAAATCAGCCACCATCTTAATAGCTCCTTTCATTCGTCGCTCTACCATTCCACTTAACTTACCGTGATATTGAAAAGAAAACTCTTTAGCGTAGACTTTTACAATAGAAGCTCCCCTTTCCTCATAACTATATTTCTTATCTAACGCGATCTTTTTTGATAGGGCCCTTTCGATCTTAAAAACTGAATCCAATGCCATGTGGGCATTCGAAATTGCTCTCCAAGCTTCCTTTTGGGGGGTAGATATATATTCCGCTTGACCCACAAATAAGTCATAATCATCACTAAAAAGCTCAGGGAGTCTCGATTCCCAAAATCCATGTATTCCATACTGATCAGTCAGCTGACCGTTATAATTTTCAGTAGTATGCAGAGGTACATTGGCGTCTGAAATATAATGTCCTATTTCCGCCGATAGCGTTAGAATCCTATGAACATTGCGCTCTTTAAAGGCCTCAGTTAATTGATATTTCATGAAATTAATATGCCAGGGCACAATACCATAGGCAGTTAATGTATCCTCAGAATACTTTTTAACCGCCTCAAACCAATATTGTGGCATTGTAAATATTGAGCTATCTCCATAGTGGTCAATATCAATGTAATGCCTTGCAGCCTCATTTTCAACTGCATATCGCCGACGATCTGGATTTACAGCATTTTCGGTAATGACATTAATATGGGTTTTATAGAACCCTATCATTTCTGGGGGCAATGAAAAAATTGCATGCCTGTTAATTAAACGATGTGCAAAAAATCCCCACCTATGCGCTGTAGAACAGCACAGAACGGTTAAAATCAACAGACAGATGAACCTTTTCACTATTTAAAAGTATATTTTTGTCCGTTATAGACCAATCAAAAGATTACAATGCAGTTTTGATAACTTAAATAATGAAATTACATTTGCAGTCCTAAAAAATGAGAGTAAATGGCAAATCATAAATCGGCCTTAAAAAGAATAAGAAGTAGCGAAACCAAGAGGTTAAGAAATAGGTATCAATTAAAGACTACCAGAACTTTTGTTAAAAGATTAAGGAGCGCTACCCAGAAGTCAGAAGCTGAGGAGTTACTACCAAAGGTTTGCAGCATGATTGATAAACTTGCCAAAAAGAATATCATACATGCAAACAATGCTGGCAATCAAAAATCTAAACTTACCAGATTCGTGGCCGGCCTCTAAAAACACTGACTTATTAAGTATCGACCCCGTCTTTTAGATGGGGTTTTTTGTTTTCTATTACTAATTCTATTTTTATTGCCCATTGAATTTAGAAAATATGCCTATAACGCATTATTCTACAAATCTGAGCATTAAAACCTGGGCTGAAGAAGATAGACCCCGAGAAAAACTGCAATTAAAAGGTCGTAAAAACCTCTCCGATGCTGAATTGATTGGAATTTTAATTTCGTCTGGCACTAAAGAATTAAGTGCGGTTGATTTGGCAAAAAAGATACTATCAACTACTGAAAACGATCTCAATCAACTGGCCCAGCTCTCCGTAAAAGATCTAATGAAATTTAATGGAATAGGTGAGGCCAAGGCAGTCAGTATTGTGGCTGCATTGGAGCTTGGCCGCCGCAGAAAAAATACCCTGTCAAGTATAAAACCAAAAATCAATTCTCCGGTCGATGTATATGACCTAATGACGCCGTATCTACTTGACGCCAGGAAAGAAGAGTTTTGGGTAATTCTTCTAAATCGTGCCAATTATGTAATAAAGAAATCCCTCATTAGCTCAGGCGGCATCTCCGGTACAACCGTTGATCCTAAATTGATTTTCAAAGAATCTGTAGAGAATTTAGCAAGTGGTATAATACTGGTTCATAATCATCCTTCTGGTAATTTAAAACCAAGTCAGGCCGACCTAAATTTGACGAAGAAATTGACTGATGCTGGCCAATTAATGGACTCACCAATACTGGATCATATTATTTTTAGCAATGATGGATTTTATAGTTTTAAGGACGAAGGTCATATATGAATAAAATTAATCCCAGAACTCGGCTCATAAAGGTCCTACTGATCTCAGCAGGAGTAGTACTTGCATTCATGTACTATTTCCGTAATCAAAGCCAGGCGGATGAAAAAAAATACAAGGAAATTATAGCTGAGAAAAGAGCAGAGACTGACCAGTTTATGAGAAACTCCGAATCATCCCCATTTGTTGACAGTCTGAAGAATTCTTATCATCCACTGAATTACTTCACACCTAATTTAAAATTTAGAGTTCAGGCGCTAATCATTCCTATTGAAGTTAGAGACCAATTAATCATTCCAACCAGTGATGGGAAAAAGCAGAGATACCAAAAATTTGCCTATGCTGAGTTTAAACTGGACGGCCAGCGCCATCGGCTGTTATTACTAAAACCCATAGGACTTGGTCAGAAAGACGTGATATTTACTGCTTTTGCAGATGCCACAAGTGGGGAAAGCACTTATGGCGGTGGTCGCTATCTGGATCTTGCTTTTAAAAACGCCAAACAAATTACGATAGACTTTAATTTGGCTTATAATCCTTTTTGTGCGTACAATCCAACATTTAGCTGCCCTCTACCCCCTAAGGAAAATATTCTGCCCATTCCCATTTTAGCCGGAGAAAAGAATTATTAGGATTAAGCTTAATTGAATAGGCGAACTCCGTCGACTTTTTTAACTTGAAAAAAAGAAAATATGGCCGCCCTCTGGAAACCCACAAACTTTCAGGATTTCGAACAATTGTCCCATGCACGTGAACAGCTGCACCAAGCCATTCAGATCGTAGCAGCAGTGGGGAGAACTTACAAACCCAAAGTGAAGGATGATCAATATGCTAATTTCCAGTGGAATATTCGACGTGAAATGCTGCAAGGCCAGGTAGTTGAAGGAGACGTTGAGATCAGTGCAGCCCTGGATCTTAAAACCCTGAGCATCCACTTGCTCAATGCAACAAGTGAAACCATTTCAAGCTTTGAGCTAGATGGTAAAACCCAAAAACAATCATTAATCTGGCTTGAGGAACAACTCCTTAAACTTGGCCTTGATGGGAATTCTTTAACTATTCAATTACCCTATGAGATCCCTGAATATCCAACCGCGAAAGGTAAACCGTATCAAGTTGTTTCAATCGAGCCATTTGAAGAGCTATCCAATTACTTTTCTAACTCGAACCTGATTATACAATCTATTGTAGTAAGTGAAAGCAATGCCTCTGATATAAGCTGTTGGCCGCATCATTTCGATATCGCTTCATTGATCACTCTCGATGATACTGGGGACTCCGAGACCTCAACAAGTATAGGAATAGGTATGTCTCCCGGAGACGCGGGTTATAATGAACCTTACTATTACCTGACACCATGGCCTTATCCTAATGTAGCAGATCTTCCGGTAATTAATGGTCTTGGAAAATGGCATACGGAGGGTTGGGTCGGTGGCGTTTTTAAAGCATCAGATCTAACCAACATTGCAGATTTAGTCGACCAGGAAGTGGCGGTCAAAGAATTTCTTCAGCAAGGCCTTGACACCTTGAAGAGATTAATGGACTAACCTTCTCCTGAAATATTCGTCGAATGAAACCCTAAGTCAATTCTTGTCGTTTATTACCTTGCAAAACAAAGTACTGATTAATACACCTGTCCAAAACTTTCAATATCAAAGATGGAAAGAGATAATATCCCCAAGCACCGAAGAATAATTGCCTATATATTCGTTGTCATAGGATTCGTTTCGTTGGCATTTGGAATAATCACACTGAATACATTCCATCTTGTTGAAGAATGGTTTAGGCCAAATTTGCCACAGTCAATAAATCTGGGAATTATGACTATCCATAATCCCTTTCAGTGGTTAGTTATTTTTCCAGTGATCAATTTAACTGTTGCCATGTTTAAAATAATAGCAGGTTTCGGAATTCTTAATTCCAAAAACTGGGCTTCCAAATTAGCTTTGGTAATGGCCTTTTTCTGGTTTTTCCAATTCCCTCTAGGAACCGCTTTTTCTTTCTATATACTTTATTCATTCCTCGATAACCGCTCTACTGCAAACCTCAAAGCTGAAGACAGCCATTCAAATAAAGGATAGGCTGACAGAACCCCTTCGTAAAATAGCAGTCACATTAAGGGGATACATGTGGTAGAAAATCAAACACATAGTATTATTTTGCATTCTTTTCACAAGGGCAAAATCATTAATGAAAGTATCTCCAAGCTCGCCTTTTCAGC
>JAJCYL010000460.1 GCA_029262955.1 Cytophagales bacterium
AGAACCGCAAGCCCAAATGCGAGGAAAGCGGTATTACCAGTGGCTTTTTCCTGGTAAGCCAATTCCGTCCATTCATAGGTTGCCCCCTGAGGTAAAATACTTTCTGCAATTCTTTCCATAGCGGCCAGCGCTTCACCTGAACTGTACCCGGGAGCTACGTTTCCACTCAGCGCAATAGCCGGAAAGAGATTGTATCGGGGAACCCGGGACGGACCAGAGATATTTTCCAACGTTCCCAGGGTACCTAAGGGTATCATGTTTCCATCCGTATTTCTAACCCTTATACGTGTGAGGTCATCGGCAGTGAGCCGGTAATCTCCATCTGCCTGCGCTGTCACGCGGAAAGTTCTGCCCTGAAAGTTGAAATCATTAACGAAAGCAGAGCCCAGGTAAACTTCCAGGGCAGTATTTACTTCGTTGATGGGTACCCCTAACTTCTGGGCCCTCGCTCTGTCCAAATTAAAGAATAGCTGGGGAGTGCTCGTATTGAAAAAAGTGAAGACGTTGGTTAAGGCCGGATCCTGATTGGCTGCTCCCATCATTTGGTAAGTGGACTGCAGCAACTGATCCATCCCCAACCCTCCTCTATCCTGGATCATCATTTTGAAACCACCGGCATTGCCAATCCCTCTTACCGGTGGAGGTGGGATCACTACCACAAAAGCTTCCTCAAAGCTGCCTAATTTTCGTCGCAATTTGTCAAGCAGTTCCTCATATTTAATGCCCTTTTTCCGCCTCACGGCAAAATCTTCCAATGGAGTGAATATGGCGGCGGCATTACTGGCATTAGTAAACGTTGCTCCATCAAAACCTGTAAAAGCAATGGCATTCTCGACCCCCTCCACGCTCATAATCGTATCAATCGCCTTTTTTACAATTTCGTCAGTTCGAGAAAGGGAGGATCCGGGTGGCAATTGCAGAGCCGTTATAAAATAACCTTGATCTTGCTGTGGAATGAAACCAGTTGGTACACTATTGAAAAGAAAAAAAGTGAGTATCATCAGCCCCACGTATACCACGGATACATAAGTGCGAGCTTCTATGAATTTCTCCACAACCTTTCCATAAGCTTTTGAAAGCCAATCCATAAATCGATTAAAAACACCAAAAAAGGCTTTGACCGGATTTCTCCACCACTTTATTCTGACCTCTTCTTTGTGATCATTGTCTTCATGTTTTATCATTACCAATGCAGCAATGGCAGGACTTAAACTCAGTGACACGAAAACGGAGATCATGGTAGCTACTGCAATAGTCACTCCAAATTGCTGATAGAACTGACCGGATATCCCCTCCAGAAACAGGGTCGGTAAAAACACAGCAACCAGTACCAGTCCCATAGCTATCAGGGCTCCACCTACTTCCTGCATGGTTTTCTTTGCAGACTCTTTTACCCCCAACCCCTGAGCCAGGTTTCTCTCCATGTTTTCGACTACCACAATGGCATCGTCTACTACGATACCTATGGATAGCACCAATCCGAATAGCGACAGGTTGTTTAGCGAAAACCCCAAAGCTTGCATTACCGCAAAAGTTCCGATCAATGAAACCGGAATAGCCAGGATAGGAATGATCGCTGCCCGCCACGTTTGAAGAAAAACCACGATTACCAGGATTACAAGAGCAACAGCTTCAAAAATGGTGATCACCACACTATCAATTGATTGTTGAATAAATTTGGTCGGATTGTAGGCGATCCTGTACTCAACCCCTTGGGGGAAAGCCTGAGAGACTTCTTTCATTATCGCGATGACGGCATCTGAGGTTTCTATAGCATTGGTACCGGGGCGCTGGAAAATAGGCAAGGCCACTGCAGGTGTACCCGTTAAGTAACCTTTAGTAGAATAGCTGGCGGCCCCTAATTCTACCCGCCCGATATCTTTTAACCTCACCAACTGCCCTTGTTCTCCGCTTCTTACGATGATGTTTTCGAAGTCCTCGATATTATCTAACCTTCCGGTGGTCTGGATACTTATTTCGAAAGCGTTTTGGTTGACTAATGGTTGGGCATTCAATGTGCCTCCCGCCACCTGCACATTCTGAGAGCGCAAAGCAGTTAATATGTCACTAGGTGTCATATCCAGGTTGGCGATCAGATCAGGATTTAACCAGATCCGCATTGAATATTGGTCTCCTCCGAATATCCTCACATTACCAACTCCCTTGATTCTGGCAATTCGATCTATAATTTGATAATTGGCATAGTTGGCCAAATAAGTTTGATCATAGATATCACCCGGAGAGATTAGGTGAACCACCATCATCAGGTCTGGGGAATTTTTTTGTGTGGTGACCCCTAGGCGACGAACTGGTTCAGGTAGCCGCGGTTCGGCAATGGCCACCCGGTTTTGAACCAATACCTGAGCCTGGTCCAGATCTGTACCTTGCTTGAACGTAATGGTGAGACTTAAACGACCGTCGCTTGTAGCTTGTGAAAGCATGTACAGCATATTCTCCACTCCAT
Source organism: Cytophagales bacterium (assembly GCA_029262955.1). Classification (GTDB taxonomy): domain Bacteria; phylum Bacteroidota; class Bacteroidia; order Cytophagales; family Cyclobacteriaceae; genus JAJCYL01. Next base: position 2,465 of record JAJCYL010000460.1, read on the forward strand.
TGATCTCCTGTTCCAACGGGGTTGCTAAAGTCTTGGAAACCGTTTCGGCATTAGCTCCGGGATATACTGCGGTCACCACCACAGTTGGAGGCGCCACCTCCGGATATTGAGTGATAGGGAGTTGAAAGTAGGCCAGACCTCCAATGATTACCATCAAGATGGAAATTACAGATGCCAGTATCGGTCGATTGATAAAATTTTGGCTGAAATTCATAGGAGAGTGGTACTATCGAGTTCGAACTGAATTTCTCTTAGCTCTGGAGTCACTGTCATTCCCGGTCTTATCTTCAACAAATTCCCCACAACCACCTGATCTTCGGTTGAAAGTCCTTCACTTATAATCCGGAATTTGTTGTTGTAAAGTTCACCCACAGTGATAGGTCTGGCCTGAACTTTATTACCCTCAATCACCACATAAGCAATCTTTTGCGATTGGCTGGCCATTACTGCCACATCGGGAATCATGATGACTTCCACTTCACCATCACCTAATAAACGCAATCGTCCGAACATTCCGGATTCCAATTCCGTATCGGGATTTTCAAAAACCGCCCGGCCAATTATGGTTCCGGTATTCCGGTCAATCTCATTGTCAACGAAATTCATTACTCCTCTTCGGTTAAAGCTTTTTTCATCAAGCAGTCTCACCATTACCGGGTTTTTCTCTGTTCTTGAGGATTGGCGTTTACCTGCCCTGTCTAACCTGTTGTATTTGAGAAAGTCGGCCTCACTGCCCTCAAAATAGAAGAACATAGGATCTAGTTTGACAATAGTTGTGAGCAGATCTGAATTGGCACTGCCTCCGGTAATGTAATTGCCGGCATTGACAAAATCTTCACTCACTCGTCCACTAATAGGTGCGGTGATATTTGAATAGCTGAGTTGCAGTTTAGCCAAATTCAAACTAGCTCTGGTTGCTGCCACCTGGGCATCAGCAGCCAGTGATACTTGCTTACGCTGTTCAACTTCTTCTTGAGAAACCGCCCTGGTGTCTTTTATTGAGGCTACCCGTTGGTAGTCACTTTGCGCTCTCAATTGCTGGGCTTGCTTTTCTAAAAGGTCGGCTTCAGCTTGCTGGACAGCGATTTGTAGGGGGCGAGGATCAATAATAAACAGCGTCTCACCCTTACGGACATTCTGACCATCCTGAAATGAGACCCTATCAATGTATCCGCTAATTCGTGACCTTATTTCTACCCGTTCAGAAGCCTGAAAACGCCCAATGTATTCATCCCAATCAATGATTACTTCTTTTATCGGGTTGGCCACGGGAGCACTTATTGGAGGCAGACTCTCCTTACTTTCATTCTTGCTACAACTTATGAGTAGCAATACGTAGGACATGAGAAATAATCTTTGTTGAAGTCTGTTCATGACAATGCATTGTGTCTTAGCTGAGATTATACTCTTTGCAGAATAATTTGTTCACAAAAGTGTACCTCTTTGCTATAAAATTATTGCTGGTTTTGGACAAAATAGGCGGTAGACTTGTTTTTTTTCAAGTACTATGATATTTCTGACATAGTCAATATTTGTAATATGTTAATAATCAGTCAGTTATGAATTGCGTCGCAAAATCACGCTCAAATGGTTGGCAACAAATGGACGTTATTCTGAATCATATCCGAAATGGTATTAATCAATTTGGAGAGCTTAATGGAGTATTACGCCAATTACCCAATCGACGCTCACCAAACAACTGAGAGAGGAAAAGCTTTTTGTCTGGTTTTCAATGTACTGAGAGGGTAAACCCTGGGATTTTATAAAAAGAATCCGCTGGAATAGGATTATGACCTGGATAGATTAATTACCAAAATCCTGACAATAATATTCCGATGCTTGAATTTCTTGCTCATGAAGAAATTGAAAGATATATTTATTCGAGTATTGGCTATACGTGAGCTATATATTATCTTCAACTCGAATTATGAATAATCAGTTTGTGAGAAATACATTTTTATTAGTCTTCAGCCTATTTATAGGGTCTTCAGCCATGGCCCAGTACAACCCTTTGTGGATTCGTCATTGTAGGGCGATCCCAAAAGCTAAGGCGGATTATACTGAATTAGTCCCCATTATTGTGGATAAAATTGCCAAAAGTTCTGATGCTGAACTCAAGTTCCTATTGGGCATCTGTCAATTTGGTGCCGGGTCTGTTAATGAAGCGATTGACTCTTTTGATGAGGTGATGAATGACCCCAGTGCTAAGGCAGATGTGAGTAATGATGCTGAAAATTTTAAAAAATACCTTAGAAACGGAGGTTTTACAAATCAAATTGAAGTCGCTATAGATTACACGAACATCCGAAAAGGGCCGGATGAAAACGCCCCATTAAAAGGGAGGATTTACAATGGCGACGGCTTTACAATCTTGAAGGAAGAAGGTAATTGGGCCTATGTAATTAACATTCAGAATCAAGGTTGGGTATTAACAACCAAGAATACTACAGAGATAATGAAAAAGATCTGATTGTCTTTTTCATTCCAACCTGTGTGGTCTAAGTGCCTTTTCTACGCTCTCCTTATCTTTAGCTAAAACTTCAAAGTAGGCGGTGTAATACATGTCTGTTACAGGTTCTATTCCAGAATGGAAATCCTTTAATTCATGAGTTGCGGCAAATTGATCAAGGTGAACTCTGTAATGTTCTGCAATTTGCTTCGCATCTGGCCCTCTGAAGTCCCAAATCAATCTTATCTTTTCACTCATAGTATCATTATCCTAGTACCACTTTAACAGCAGCCGCATCCTGTATGGCATTTCCAACTGATTTAAATACTGTTACCCGTTGGGCATTCCATTGATATGCTAACTCTCCCAAAAGAACACGCCCTATTTCCTTAGAGAAATGCTCCTGATTGATTTGGCCTTTACTCATAGGTACCAATAAATCACCCGCCTCACCGAGTGCTCCTTCAAGCTGATCAATATAAATGTCAGCTTCCACAATAGTTTCTGATGGAATTTCCTGGTAATCGGGCTTGTAAACACCAACGGCATTGATATGAACACCGCTCTTTAGATCATTATGAGAGAAAAGAGGGTCTTTGGAAGTAGTAGTCGTACATATCACGTCAACATCTTTCAGGAATTGCCTGTCTTCTACAGGCACCAGCTCCGTCTCAAAATTTTCAGCATACTTACGGCAAAAGTCTTCACTTTTATTCAGAGTCCTTCCCCACACATAAATCGTATCCAATTTTCTAACATTCAATAAGGCTTCAATATGTGGTTTTGCCAATGCTCCCGTCCCAAAAACCCCACCAATTTTGGCATCGGGATTGGCATATAAATCAGTTGCCAAGCCTGAGGCTGCCGCAGTACGAATCGCAGTGACCTCGCTT
>JAJCYL010000461.1 GCA_029262955.1 Cytophagales bacterium
CGATATAGCCCAGGGAGTAAATGAAGGTACGGGAGTTGACAAAGAGCAAGGTGCTGGTGATCAGGGAATGATGTTTGGATATGCTTCAAACGAAACGCCTGAATACATGCCAATGGCCTTGTCATTTTCTCATCGTTTAGTAAAGGAATTAGCCAATATTAGAAAAAATGAGTCTCATTTGATGCCATATTTGCGACCTGACAGCAAGGCACAGGTAACCATCGAGTATGGGAGTGACAATAAGCCTACAAAAGTTCATACAGTAGTGGTCTCCACCCAACATGACGCATTCGATGACAGTGAAGAGGTAATGTTATCTAAGATTAGAGAAGATGTTATTAATATCGTTATACCCAGAGTGATCCCAGCCCATCTTTTAGGCAGTGATACTGTTTATCACATCAACCCTACAGGTAAGTTCGTAATTGGCGGCCCACATGGTGATGCAGGACTTACTGGTAGGAAAATTATCGTTGATACTTACGGAGGTAAAGGAGCCCATGGAGGCGGTGCATTTTCCGGAAAAGATTCCTCTAAAGTAGATAGAAGCGCTGCTTATGCGTCCAGACATATAGCCAAGAATATGGTAGCCGCAGGACTTTGCGATGAGGTACTTGTTCAGGTTGCTTATGCTATTGGAGTTTCTAAGCCAGTCTCTCTAAATGTTAATACTTATGGTACAGCCAAAGTTGATCTTAATGATGAACAGATCGCTGAAAAAATATCGGCCATATTTGACATGAGACCTAAGGCAATTGTTGACAGGCTTGGATTGAAGAATCCTATTTTCTCTGAAACTGCAGCATACGGACATATGGGTCGCGAGCCTTTTAGCCGAAAGACCGAGATGATTACCCTTGAAGTAAAGGAGAATGGCGTCGGCACTCAGGAGGTCAAGACTAAAGAATTGAGAGATATTGATTTCTTTACCTGGGAGAAATTAGATTACGTTGATAAGGTAAAGGGGGCTTTTGACATTTAATCTCACTCAAGAGTCTAATTTTGGATACCCAAACATCAGAATGAGGTGACGGTATTAAAATTAAAATAGACCATCATTCCTGTGGAGTAGAAAAGGCCCGTTTAAACACTCAGTATTAAAGAGGATGTTTACTGTACCTATCAATCTCATTTAAAAAATGCAATTGTCACCAGCTAAAAACACACTGGCTACAGTAATGGCCGAAACGATCTGCTAGCCGCTCCACTGTGTTTGTTACCTAATTGTTGGCTCATTGACTACCTAACTATTATTTGAAAAAATATAATTGAAATCATTACAAAAGTCACAATTGGGAATAGTGTTAAGTTCGTCCGGTGGTTTAAAAACTTATCTCCAAATAGTGATCAGCCAGCCCCAAGAAAACATATGCAACGCCCGCCTGCCGAGGAAGGGTGTAGGTGAGCGCTGTGAATAACAAGTTTAGTTTTTTCGCTTTCTAAGATAAATTCTTTCCACTTGATCAGAAGTTCTGCGACTTCAAGGTTCCTCAACCGTTGAAGGGAGTCCAATAGTATTTTGTAAACATCCTATCGATAAACAATCGCTACTCCATAAGGATCATTCCCAACTCCAGTCACCGTGCCAACCACACTCCGCTTTTCAAGATCGATCACATACACATATCCAATTTCTTGTGAGTACGGCCGTGAGCCTGGCCCAGCACTAATAACTGCATACTTGCCATTCGCAGTGATCGCTGACCCTTTGGGTCGAACACTGGCACCGTTGGATCTGGAAAGTGGGATACGTGCTACTTCTGCACCGGGATCACCTGCCAGTGCTAACTCGATATTCACAATAGACACATTATCCACGAGTAAATTCGGTACGATTAATTCTCGGCCATCAGAAGTGACCGAAGGAATGAGCGGATGGGTTTGCACGGAGGGATCATCAGTGCCCACTAGGATGCGTGCTACTTCCGCATCGCTTGCACCAATGCTTGCCCGGTCGACGTTTATGAGTGAAATCGTATTGCCTGACACGTCTTCCTGCTGGCTTCCGCCATGGGCTACGACGATGTGGCGAGCATTTGGTGTGACTGTAATTCCCCAGGCGCCGAGTTGATTGGGTATGCGGTGTATTTCCGCAAGACGATCTCCCTCCAGTGCTCGTTCAAGATCCATTACCGACACATCGTTGGTGCCGCCATTGGCAGTAAACAGATACCTCCTGCCAGTGCTGGCACGACCCAATGCCAATCCGTTGGGATTGGGAAAGCAGCCAAAAGTTGGACCCGAGGAGAGTATGGCCAGATTCCTGGGAGGCCCATAGGGTGAGACGTAAGGCACAGGATAGTCCGGACAGTCAAAACCGTGTGAGGCTGAACCGAGTGGCAACTCGACGGTACCCCGCAAGCTTCCGGTACGCCGGTCGACGAATCCAATTCGGTTGCCGCCGTCTTCAGTGAGATTATTCTCGGCATTGGAGATTATGAGCATGTCTGGGAGAAGCACAGCGCCAATGGCGCCGAAGCCACCAGAGTCCATGTGCCGGAGGAGTGCGTTGGCAGTACGGTTGTTATTTGGGTCGATAATCTCATCAACATCAAGCACCGCTATTTGCCCGCGACCTCCGTGTTGTCTGAATTCCCCGTTGTCAATGCTACCGTGATGATTTATGACGTAAAGTGTGCGGCCGTCTTCACTGACGATTAGGTTTGCGGGATCACCAAGTAGTTGACCGTCCAATCGGTCCAGTGCTACCTTACTTCGACTAATGATTGCATTCGAAGTGTTGTTGTTAACCGGATCGAGAGCCGCTTCCAATGAAATAGCATAAACGAAGGGAAGTCGTCGCCCTGCCACCAGGATATAGGTATCTTGATCAATAACTTCCTGGGCACTGCTCGACACCACCCAACCGCCTGGTGCCGACACAAAAAGTATGAGCATGATTATCGCGGGTTTGAAAGACTTTGCAGACCGAAACACCTTAGTAATTCATTTTATTAATTTTGAGCTTCAACTTATCGGTTTTCTACCAATAAAGATAATTTTCCCAAGATTCACCAGGCAAATTTTTACCTGATGAGTCCCCGTTCCCTAATTTTTGAATGGCAGAATCGTAATTCACGGCTGACCTGGCATTTCGTCATTCAATTATAAGTTTGAAATGTCTTCCAAGTCCAGCTTCAACTATCTTTCTAAATGTTGAAAGTTCAACATCCGTTCTGTTGTTCTCAAGCCTTGAAATATAAAATCTCGATGTTCCGCTACGTTCCGCCAGTTGTTCTTGTGTTAAGCCAGCCCTCAGTCTTGCATTTTTGATCAGACTTCCAAATTTTTCAGAATCGGTTGGTTCTGCGGATTCACTGAGTTCGTAAAGTTGATCCGGACTTAGTTCATATGGATGTTGCTCCTCATCTCCCTCTTCCGTTAAAAGAGTTACGGAAATATTAGGCCAGGAAAGCGTATAATTTCTTAATTGTACTTTCTTGAATTCTTTGATGTTCAGTAAAGGATATTCAACATCATCTTCACCAATGTTCCATTGCTTGAAAATCTCCTCAAAATTCAAAGTTCTACTTTCCCCATTGTTGAACATACATTGAATAGTAAGTTTATGAATCTTCTGAATCTTGATTATTCTGGGTATTGTCAATTTCTTTCTCATAACCTTGGGTTCAAACGTTTAAAATTCTTCAATAGATACTCTTGTTTATCCTTAGCCCATTCAATCACCTTGCTTCGTTGGGTTTTTGGAAGAGTTCCAGCATATGTTACCAAAGTTTTGATCTCTATCAATTCCTCATACTCCGCATAAATTGCGTGAAAATGAGGTGGTGGATGCTCCCTTGAGTAAACGTCAATCTTGATTGAATCAATTGATCTTTAGAGTTGGCACAAATGTTGTCTAATTCGATAACAAATCTAAGTGTTCGTCGGTTCAAATGCAAGGACATCAATGGGTGGAGAAACCTGATGTATGCCAACATGTGTAAGGCGCTGTTTATTCCTCCTTGGTTAGAAATTTACACACCCATTTGTAGTTCGTCAGCAAAAAAAAGCCAAGAATTATATTTATTGCACTTATGGCCCAGAAGAAATTGTCCTGGCGTCCTCGATTTACACCTGAGATGTCATCCTGTAAAGCAAACAAGGTATGACTTAAGAATCCGGGAATATTCTCCACAACTAACATAGCCCCAATAATGAGGGAAGCAAGTTTTACAATGTTGGCGTTATTGAATTTCTCGAATTGGATTCGATCATCATCAAAACCCTTTTCTAATTTAAGTAGGTCAATAACAAAATCGGTTCTTTTAATTAAAAGCCAGAATATTCCAATGATAACGAACACTGCGCCAGTTACCCATAGGTAACCTTCATAACCGAAATCAGAAAGAGCGAAGGAAATGTTGCTTGGAATGGCGGAAAAGAGAGTCGACACTATCCAATACAGGCTTATGAGTTTAATGAAAATGCGGAAAAATCCCTCTTCGTCATTCCAA
>JAJCYL010000462.1 GCA_029262955.1 Cytophagales bacterium
GCATTAGAACGAATGAAAAAAGATACTTTAGTTGCAGGCTTCAAAATTCTCACCATATCAAGTTACCGCAGCTTTGACGATCAAAAGAGAATCTGGAATAACAAATATCTACGTTTTACAAAAGAAGGCTCATCCCCTGAAGAAGCCATTGGCCGGATTATAGAATATTCAACCATTCCCGGCACCTCAAGACATCATTGGGGTACAGACATCGACATTGTTGATGGTAGCAAGGATGTTACCGGCGACCGGTTATTGCCTAACCTATTCCAGCCCGGAAAACCGTATGGAGAACTCAAGGGCTGGCTAAATCAAAATGCGGATAAGTATGGTTTTGTTGAAGTCTACACCAATCAGTCGGGAAGGAAAGGGTTTAAGTATGAGCCGTGGCACTTCAGCTATAAACCGTTGAGCGAAGGTTATTTAAAAAAATACAAAACTGTTGGGTTCAGGAAATTGCTAAAGGGGCTGGACATTCATGGAAGCAAATACTTCTCTGATAGTTTTATCCAACAATATTGGAATGACAATATGATGGATATAAACCCAGAACTAAAACCCTGAGTCCCGAACACATCTGTTCGGCAGCGGTCATTCCAACCCTGCTATAGGCATTAGAATATCCATTAAAGTCATTTCAAGAGCCATATTATTTAGTACTTTGACGGCATGTTATTTGAGTACCCAATGGCAAATTCAATACTACAATGACCAAAATCGGTAAAATCCTGATCGTTGATGACAACGAAGACTTATTGAAAGCGGCCAGGCTTTTCCTTAAACGTCATTTCCTGCAAGTTGACATCGAAAAAAGTCCCGAGTCTCTGCCTAATCTGCTAACTAATGAGCAATATGACGTCATTCTGCTGGATATGAATTTTGAGAAAGATGTTAGCAGTGGACATGAGGGATTCATTTGGCTTGATCGCATTCTGGAGATTGACCCCTCTGCGGTGGTCATAATGATCACAGCCTATGGTGATGCGGAAATTGCAGTGAGGGCAATAAAAGAGGGAGCAACTGATTTCGTACTGAAACCCTGGGAGAACGATAAATTATTGGCCACAGTCTCGTCATCAATGAGGTTGAAGGAATCCAGAAATGAAGCCAGGGATTTAAAGAACAGACAAAAGCAATTATCAGCCGATATTGATTACAACTTCCAGGACATCATTGGTCACAGTGCTTCCATGCTAAAGGTTTTTGATACCATCGAAATGGTGGCTAAGACCGATGCAAATGTTCTCATCCTTGGAGAAAATGGGACTGGCAAAGAGTTGATAGCTCGGGCCATTCACCGCACTTCGGATCGCGACCAGGAAGTATTTATTAATGTGGATTTAGGGGCAATCACCTCTACTCTTTTTGAAAGTGAGTTGTTTGGGCACATGAAGGGATCTTTTACGGATGCCAGAGAAGACAGGGTTGGTAGATTTGAAATCGCTTCCAGTGGAACTCTCTTTTTGGACGAAATTGGCAACCTTTCGCTACCGCTACAGGCCAAGCTCTTAACTGTAATTCAAAACAGAGAAGTAGTGAGAGTTGGAGCCAGTAAACCAAAAAGCATTGACATCCGGCTAATCTGTGCTACCAACATGAAACTTCATGAAATGGTCAATGACAATGAGTTCCGCCAGGACTTAATGTATCGAATCAATACTATTGAAATTAATATCCCGCCCTTAAGAGAACGTCTGGATGATATTCCACCCATCGCAGAACATTACCTCAAACACTACGTCAAAAAATATAACAAACCAGTTCGTTCTCTCAGTTCTTCACTGCTGAAGAGAATGCAAAAATATCACTGGCCAGGTAATGTAAGGGAGTTGCAGCATGCAATGGAAAGGGCAGTCATTCTTTGCAAGGGCCAGGTACTGGAGTCGGAGGATTTCTTTTTTAACATGCATACCGATAGGGAAAGCGAGAATATCTCCTTTGAAGAATTGAATATTGAAGACATGGAGAAAATCCTTGTGAGGAAAGCGCTTAAAAAACATAACGGAAATATTACCCAGGCCGCAAATGAGCTAGGCCTGACCCGCTCTTCTCTTTACCGCAGAATGGAGAAGTATGATATTTAAGCAATTCAGGGTTAATATAGTCATTAGAGTAATTGCACTTGGACTTTCTGTCATTCTGTGTGCCCTATTGATTTACTTCGCCAAATACGTAAGTGCTACCCTCATTGCCGTAGTTATTGGTTTCGAGATATATGGCATCTATTATTTTGTTGAAAACACCAATCGCAAGCTCACAACTTTTCTGGATGCAATTAAATATGCTGACTTCTCTGCCAACTTTGAGGCCGATAATCATCTTGGAAAAACTTTTAAGAACCTCAATCAATCTCTAAAGGATGTATTAGATGCCTTCAGAAAAGCTCGAAAGGAGAATGAGGAAAACCTTCAATACCTGGATACACTGGTCCAAAATGTAAGTGTAGGAATATTGTCCTATAACCAGGAAGACGAGATTGAATTACTCAACAACCAGGCTTGTAGGCTTTTGGAAATTCCAAGAATTAAATTCCTCAAAGAGCTTAATCCTGAAAATCCGGAAGCCCACAAAATCATTACACAACTCCGTGCGGGAGAAAACCATCTATTTCGCCAAAGTGAATTCAAGTATTTAGTGATACAGGTTACCGAAATGAAGTTGAGAAACAAGGTATATCGACTGGTTTCAATTCAAAACATTCAATCAGAACTTCAACAAAAAGAGCTGGAAGCCTGGCAAAACCTAACACGGGTGTTGAGACATGAAATAATGAATTCCATTACACCCATCTCATCATTGGTAAGCACACTTAACGATATTTTCGAGGAAGAGATAAAGAAGAACAATTCCGGGCCAATTAGTGATGAAGTGGTCTCAGATATTACCGAAGCACTGCAAACAATTGATCATCGAAGTGTGGCTCTTAAAAGTTTTGTCGAGGGCTATAAAAGCTTTACGCAAATCCCAAAACCAAATATTAATGTGGTCGTGGTTGGTGAGCTGTTTGATGACATCCAAAAGCTCATGCAAGCGGAATTAAAGAACAAATCCGCGTCGCTACACACAGAAGTGCTGCCGTCGGATTTGAAGCTAAACATCGATCGAAACCTCATAGAAATGGTTTTAATCAATTTGGTGAAAAATGCGATAGAAGCAGGAAAAAAGAAAAAAGACTCGAACATTGCACTGAAAGCTTTTTACGAATCTGGCAGGCTACCAATCATTCAGGTTGAAGACGATGGCCAGGGAATAATACCCGAAGCCCGAGAGCAGATATTTATTCCATTCTATACCACTAAGCCAGGAGGTTCTGGCATAGGTTTAAGCCTTTCCAGGCAAATAATGCATCTACATCACGGCAATCTTACGCTTGATTCCAAACCTGGGAAAACGATTTTCAAATTGAAGTTTTAAGAAAAGTATTGCGTTTATTATGCCGATACCTGCTCCAGATAAGGCCTCCATTCTTCCTGCACAAAACCGGAAGATTCCCGAATGAACATCACGTAAGAGGGCTTGTACGGTTTTTGCGTCAGGGTCATCTCTGCTTCCTTTGGAGTGAAATCCCCTTTTCGTGCATTGCACCGCTTACAGGCGGCGACCAAATTTTTCCATGTCGACCTCCCTCCTTTAGATCTAGGAATCACATGATCAATGGTTAGATCTTGTTTCGTTCCACAGTACTGACACTCATGATTATCTCTTTTGAAGATATTGTGACGGGTCATCACTACCCCACGATAGGGAACTGTAATATAATTGTGAATTCTAATCACTGAAGGCATAGGGAAACTCTTTGTTACTGTCCTGAGGAATTTATCAGCAGCTGAATTTAATAATTCCGCTTTCTTCAGATAGATCAAAAGAAATGCCCTTTGCGCTGTGCAAACGGACATTGGACTATAGTCCTGGTTTAGTACCAATACTCTTTGATTCATATTTGAGATTTCCTTTAAATCGAAAGGGTTCCTTTATCCCTCAATTCAAACATACTTGTTCGATCAACCCCTCATTCATTCCCCATTTTAATATGAAAATTTAACACATCACGAGCACACACCAAAAGTCACTCATTTTAAAAACACTCTAACTCAATATTTTTTCCAATATTTTTTGGGTGATTAAATATGTAGGCTTAACTCCTTCTGGTCCCAAGCTTCCGGAAGCCAAAGTCTTTCCGGTTTGAAGCGGATTATCTGAAGCGTAATAAGCATACATCACTTTGACATTCTTAGGAATACTGTTGCGTATCATTGACGCCGATTGAATTGCCTTTTGATAATGCACACCCTCCATCTCAATTCCGATAGCGTTCCAGGTAGATGTTCTGAAGTGTTCCAATACATCTCTGTTTTGTAGAGACGTACCTAAAACTGTTGTCATTGGACCTTCATATACTTTCAATCCCTGACCTTCGAACTCAGCAGC
>JAJCYL010000463.1 GCA_029262955.1 Cytophagales bacterium
CTATCCACAAGATAGACTACGGGCAGTTTATTCTCCATAGCAATTTCCTGCGCCCGCATATTTTTTTTTGCAGTTATGGGAAACCAGGCACCGGCCTTAACAGTGGCATCATTGGCGACGATTACACATTGTCTATTCTTGATGAAACCTATGCCACAAACCACGCCTCCGGAAGGACAACCTCCAACATCACCGTACATACCATCACCGGCAAATAGTCCAATTTCAAGAAATTCTGATTTTGGATCTCTTAAATAATCGATCCTTTCTCTTGCTGTAAGCTTGCCCTTTTTATGATGGGAATCAATCTTCTTCTCCCCACCACCCAACTTTGTCTCATCCGACCTGGCTGTCAGACGATAGAGTAATTGCTTGTACTCGTCTTCATTCTTGTTGCGCTCAACGTTCATTTATTAATATCTAAAATGACCTGTGAGCTTGAAATTAGACGAATTTCAGCTATTGGAAAAATTAATAGGTTACATAACGAAGAAAAGGCGACTTATATGCGCCTTTTCTCAATTACTTAATCTATAACTTTTTTCTTCCTCCCTCTACCCTTAAAGACAGTGGTTTCTTTAAATCCATTCTTGTAACGTTTCTTCCTAACCTTCCAAACCTCATAGTTGTCTTTGTTTCCAACTTTAAATTGGAACAACATATGAGCTGATGGTGTAACCCACTCAAGGTTTGTAGAATCGTTGTTTCGAGGATTGTTGTCACTGTGGATAATCATCGTGTTATTATCCTTATCAGGATTAATACAAAAGGCCAAGGCAACTTCTTTATGAGGATAAACGGTCCTTCTTTTCCCGCCATCATCCATCAAATCCATAAAATAGCATTTGCACAGCTTATTCCATCGCTGCTTCATAACCCTGCCTTTAATACTCATGTAAGTTTTACTCCCTGAGTGCCAGGATTTCCTGTCCTTACTTCTGATTTTACCGGTATTGGAAACTTCATAATTGCCAAATCCATTAATAGATTTCCATACCTCTTCCTCTCTAATTACTTTTTGGGATGTCATTAGTTATGCGTTTGAAGTAATAAAAAAAATACGTCCTTCCCGTACGCCCAATTTGTACGAGAAATATTAAAGAACATGCCTAGGTTAAGGCATATTCAAAGCCCAATCAAATATAGCTTATTTTGATAAAAGTCGCCCACAACGCCATATATTTAAGCTATGAGTGCCTTTTTATGCTCTAAACGGTAATTTTAGAACCACCTCTATGAGTAGAAATACATGGCAATATCCTGTTATTTAAACAAATCTTTTAAATAACTAAGATTTGAAAATACTGATGCAACCTATCTTCGAGACTATGCATCTTCAGTTCGTAAGGCTTCAAAATGAAATTGACCATTAAAAAGTCAATCAATGATGACGAAATAATAGAGGGTTGTCTGCGTGGCAAACGCATTGCCCAGCAATGTCTCTATGAAAAGTACTCCGCAAAAATGCTGGGTGTGTGTTGTCGTTATCTGAAAGACCGTGATGAGGCTGAGGATGTAATGATTGCTTCGATAATGAAGGTATTTGAAAAATTGGAACAGTTTAAAAGAGAAGGAAGCTTCGAAGGGTGGATCAGAAGGCTTGTCATCAACGAATGTCTTACTTACCTGCGAAAAAACAAGAGCATGTTCATGGCTGTTGACATTGAGAAAGCAGAGATAACACCCAACTATCAATCGCTGGCAGATAAACTCGAAGAAGATGACCTCATGTCGTTGGTTGAATCACTACCAACAGGTTATCGGACAGTCTTTAACCTTTATGCAATTGAAGGCTACTCGCACAAAGAAATTGCTGATAATCTTCAAATAAGTGTGAATACCTCAAAATCACAACTTAGCAGGGCCCGTGTTTTACTTCAACATAAGCTTGTTGAACTGAAAAAATTGTTGACTCTAAACTATTGACCAATGACTAAGCACAAATTGGATCAACTATTCAAGGAAAAGCTCGATCAGATTGAAATTGAACCCAGCGAGATTGCTTTCTCGAAACTCCAGGATAAAATCTCGGGAAGAAAAAAGCCGATGGTATGGTTTTATATGGCTGCCTCGCTTAGCCTGGTGCTTTGTCTATCAATATGGTTCTGGGTTAGTAGGTCTCAGGAAGTTGTCAATATTGCAACTGCGGATTTACCAACTGAAGAAGTCACTTCTCTAGCTGGTCGCACTGAAAAAGTGCAGGAAGAATCTTCCCCATCTGAAGAGACAATTGTTATTACAGAGGCACCGGAAATGACAGCATCTGTGATCGTACACACCACCGACAAATCTAAGACCGCCCCAACTTCAAAAAAGGGGGTAATTCCAACTAATCCCCAGATGGCTACTATAGAGTCCCCAAATTTGGCAGCAGAAGAAGTGTCTGAATTAACCACAGAGGAGATTCGACAAGTAGAAAATACAGAACTAATTCTGAAAATGGAAAATTCGACAATTGTTGCTGAAGTCTCTCAGGAAGTGGAGACCGAAACAATTGAAAGGCCATTGCCAAAGGTTAAGATCATTTATAAATCGGGCAGAAGGAGGAATCAAACACTTGTGGCCAAATCTATTATCCCATCAGACTCCAGTAGTGTGAAAGATGGTGCCTTTAACAGAATACTTAATTCGGCCCGAAGTCTGGCTAATGGATCATTGATAGCTGACTTAAGAGATGCAAAAGAGAATTTTTTTAATAAGAATGACGATTAGAACTCAATGCCTCAGGGGCAAAATCTGCCTATGGTAGGCGGACTCAAAATAAAAAGGACATGAAAACTATTAGTACACTCAAAAAACTTGTTACAGCAAGCGCCGCTAGTTGGTGCCTGTTGACACAAGTTCAAGCGGCGGAATACAGAGTCGTTACTGATACCATTATTTTAGAATTCGGCAATAACAGTAGGATTCTGGTGTTAATTGAAGACCCCTCAGACTTAAAATCACTCTTATCGTATGACATCAACAAAATGCTAAGTGATTTGTCAGTCTCCATAGATTCTGCGGAAGAAGATGTTGATTATCTTACAATTGAAGATAATCAAGGTGATCGATATCTTCGAGATACAACAATAATTGTTAGAAATAGCGACACGAGCAGAGAAGAAAGACGAAACAATAAAGGAGTTAGCATTAAAGTTGCCAATTATGAAATTGGTGCAGATAATTTCGAGGACATTGAAGATGAAATAGAAGATCTAGACCGCCTGGAGTTCTCAGATTTTAAAAAATCAGAGCATATTGAAAAGAGAAGTTGGGGGACACGTCACTCATTCAATATAGAGTTTGGTTTGAGTAACTGGTTACAAGACGGCGAGTTTCCGGACGCCACTAACGCCCAATATACAATCAAGCCATGGGGTTCATGGTACCTTGGGCTAGCCTCAACGCACAAAACATCTATCGGCGGTCCGTTATTTCTGGAGTGGGGAGGTCATTGGAGCTGGTTTAACTGGAAATTCGATGACACCAATACAAGAATTACTAAAGAAGAAACTGAAGTAGTATTCTCAAGCGACAACTCAGTTAACGG
>JAJCYL010000464.1 GCA_029262955.1 Cytophagales bacterium
TCCAGGAGTTTTCGTGCGTAATCCCTTGCAGTTATTCCATATTCTTGTTTTGCCTCCGGAGCATCAATGCCAACAACTCTGATTTTGGTTTTATTTCCATTACTCTGAAGCAGAGTAAAAGTATCCCCATCGTAAATGTTAATTGCTGTTCCTGTAAGAATATCCTGACAGTTACAGACTCCAGAAAAAAGAAATAAAAAAACAATCGTTACGCTTCTAATAATCATGTTCACTTCTAGTTAAATCCCTCTAAATAAAGTCCAATACCAGGACTCTTTTCAAAACCTGTCTTTATTTCTTTTCCAAAGATAGTTGGCCACCCTAAAAGCCAAAATCGGGTCCAAATTAAATCCTTAATCTCACCCACAAAACCCTCATTTAATTAGGCTTCCCATTTTGTTTTTAGTGCTTATCCCGCATGGCTCCCCACTGGTCTTTTGGAAAAAATTAAAGACTATGAAAGAGCCCTCATTGTATGAACTAATAGGGAATTTAAGGAACCAAACAGGATCCTTCAAGCTCAACAAACAGTACATCGTTAACTACGCAGTTGACAACTTTTCTAAGCTGCTTAATACTGCTGCAGTAATTGAAGTCTGTAAGATTCTTCAGGATATCTTCTACGACGGCCATAGCCTCGATGACAATTTAGAATCTGCCATTGAGGATTATTTGGAACTCAACCCATGAGAAGTATGGAAGATTCAAATTTTTCTCAATTAGACTTTGGTTTTGATATTCCTGAAAAGGAAAGTATACCGAAGCATTCAAAGCCATCTAAAACAGATCAGGTCTTTGACCTGATGGACTGCATTTCAAGTCCTATTATGGTATTTAACACCCTTTGGCCACTGCCTGATGATCTGTTAAATATCATACCTGAAACTCGAATGGCGAGTAGGCTCAAAGGTGAAGAATTTGCCTCCATTCCTGAAGTGGTAGCCTACATGATGCCACGAACCTTCGAGGCTCCTATGCCTTATGAATGGACTAATATCTACACCTGGTGTGGTATGGAGTATGTCAGGCAATACAGAAATATTCCACACTTAGATGCCAGCCAAATAGCTCCAGACAAACTAACAGACCATGAGCAAGGATTGCTCAGCCATTTGCGGTCCTGGATCTATGAGAAAAGAAGGAAGGCACTTAAAAACAGAATTAAGGCCTCCAAATATTCATCTCCTAATCAAGCTCCGGAAACAAAACAACCGGAGCTTTTTGATTCAAGCAATTAGATGTTTCACATAAATTTTTAAGACTATGCAGACACAAACACAAGTTTCAATGATCAAGCCAGATGCAATTATCGTCACTGGCAAAAATCATAGAATCAAATTCGACAAAGCTGCTCTCGATGAGATGGCCGAGTCAATCAAAGAAGTGGGTATACTTAATCCACTTACCGTCCGACCTTCTCCAGGGAGTAAAGGTTCTTACGAATTAGCAGCGGGAGAACGTCGTCTAAAAGCCGCCGTACTTGCTGGTATTACCCAAATTCCCTGTAATGTCATGGAACTTGACGACAAAGAATTCTTTAATGTCATGCTCATTGAGAATATCCAACGTGAAGAGCTAAATCCTCTCGAAGAAGCCCAGGCATATAAGGATCTACTCGATGGTAACGATCTGCAGAATGTTGCTTTGCAGACTGGTAAGCCTATTAAGCACATTAAGCAACGACTTTCACTTAATAACCTTTGCCCGGTTGCTAAAAAAGAATATCTATCCGGGGCGCTTCTTTTAGGTCATGCTCAGATATTAGCATTGTTCAGCAAAAAACAACAGGAGAAAGCAATGGATAATTTGGGTAGACGACACGAAAAAGGTCGATACTTTAATAATCCAATTGAACTCAAAGAGTATATCAATCGAACAATATTGCTTTCTCTTGACAACGCTTCTTTTGATGTTAACGACACTCAATTGCTACCGGAAGCGGGAGCATGTGCAAGCTGTCCAAAACAGACTAACGCTGATAAGGATCTGTTTAATGGCTTAAGTGAAGAATCTCAATGTATGGACAAGGATTGCTTCATTAAGAAGTCCGCTATTTTCCAGAGAATACAAAACCAGGTGTTGCTTAAGCGTTTCGACCAGGACTTCGAAAACCTCCCGAAACTAAATCCTTACTATGGTAGAGAGGAAGGTTTCATAGGCAAAGATTATTATACAATCCTTACCGACAAAAACACATGCTCTAGCGCAACACTCGCCATTAAAACTGATTCCGATTCCAATATTGATATAGTGGTAATGGCCTGTATTGATAAGCGTTGTGAAAAACATCGCAATGGTAATCAGACCACTAAAGTTTCGGAGATCCCCGAGAACGAAACTCTTATAGAAGGTACAATCCGGAAGTCCAAAAAAAGACGTGCAAAGGAGAATACCAAAGATGTTCACTCTGCCCGAAAGGATCTTCTCAATGAAGTTTCAGCAGTAGTAAGTGATAACCCAAATCCGTTCGAACTTTTCTACATTGTTAAAACACTATTGTGGAAAAGCAATGACAACTTCCTTTCATCAATAGCCTTTAAAATGGGCTTTCTTGATAAAGAAGATAGTTCTTTAGGCTGGCATAACAGAAGCGACTTTTCGAAATTCATAGAAAAGAAAGGGGCAGCAGCTGCAACAACTTTTTTGCGTATGCTTATCGGTCATGAAAATCTAAATGATCACGATAAGTTCATTGGCAGCAAACCAAACAATGAAGACGTATTGCTTATTCATGCCAAGACACACAAAAAGAAAATTGACAAACATTTAAAGAAGCACCAGGATCTACGCATCAAACCTCGAAAAGAGGAAGATGAAAAAATCAAGGACATGGTTGCCACCGAGAAAGTGCGTCAAGCCAAAATCCGGAAACTCTTTGATGAAGCCAAGATCATGTACCCCGAGCTTCACAAGTTGAAAAACGCATCCCTGGAAACTATCAAAAAAGAGCAAGTAGCTGACCTTTCAAAGATGGCTTTCCGCCTGGGTCTTAAACGCAAAAAAGATGGCGATATCACCTTTTATTCCAACCTTATTTTCACCGGTATAGCAGAGCTAAAAACAAATACGAAGCCTGCTAAAAAGGAGAAAAATTCTAAATAGTCTGAGTTTGAGAAAGGGTTCCCATTGGGAGCCCTTTTCTCTTTAACCTCTAATCTGAAATATTATGTCAATGCTCAAATCACAATATCTGTTTGATAACAATATTATTGAATACAGAAACAGCGATAATATTTTGTTAGGCCTGATCGAAGAGATTGATAACAATTTTGTGGCCACCAATCACAAAAAGCTTCAGTTTATCGCTACCAATCAAGTAAACGCTGAAAGGTTCCTGGAACAAAGCTATAAGCAGAGCAGAGAAAAGACTGCACCTCTTATTGATAGAAAACAGAAGTGCCTATTTTGAAAAATCTTGAATTTCATTTCTCTACAGTTTGCGGCTCCCTTTAGCATAATGGCCTCCAAACGTCCCATTATCGGATAAGGTTTTATTAATCATGCCAAATTTTTAGGCGCAATTGCTTTTCTAGAATCGATTCTTCAAAGGTTGCTTCACTTGAGTTAAGAAGTCAAAAAGTTTGCTCAAAAAAACGGGCTTCTACAAAACAGCAGACACTCCCTCATTTTTTAATTTCCTTTTGGCCTAAACTCCATTGCCAGCAAAAATTCCATAGAAGAACGATCTAAAAAAACGATTACAAAATCTAAAATTCTATGGTCATGCTAAGAAAACTTCAACTTATCTCAGAAAAATTGGAACCCGGAAGGACAGACATTTGGGAATGTGAAATGCTCTACAAACTGGTTAACAGAGAACTTGATGACCCCTACACTATCAATTATCTCAACGAGAAATTCACTAATCCCTACAAAGCTTTTCATTCACTAATCAAACGTCTGCTTAATGAGGCCTCCTAATGAAGTCTGGACTAATGGGACATTCCTCTGCTCAAGGTGTGTAAATACTCTATGATTCAAGAGACAACGAAGTCAAGAAGATAAAATCCTTCAGAAGTGAGCGACTATTAAAACCTTATCTTTCTAAAATCAATCTGAAGGGTTACTCTCTCCACACCTTACCACTTTGAGAATAATAGGTCAATTCACCAATGGAGGGATCAATCAAATTCTCAATCTCATCTTCAAACCCTTTGGTCTGTACAAGACAAAATATTTTGATGTCCTTATGGGGATAAGCTTCTAGCAGTTTAAGAGCGCTGGCTACCGTTGTCCGGCCCAAAGTCAAAACATCATCCACAAGAGTAATTTGATCTGTATTGAGGAGTTGTGAATCAACGGTGAATGTCTCTAAATGCTCTTGAACTGATGGTCTTGAGGCTGCGGTATAGTGTAATGACGATTTTCTTATTTGAGTATGTCGGTGCAAACAGGTAGAAATGGATTTGGCATACCCCATATCGAGCAAGACATCGGCCAGTAGTTTACTGGGCCAGGGAGCTCCCTCAACCTTTGGTGAACTTCCAGGAACAGGAACAAGCATTACTTCAGAATTCAAAAAGGGTTGGAAAAGATCTTTAGCTTCGGAGCTTAGCAGCCTGAGGGCATTT
>JAJCYL010000465.1 GCA_029262955.1 Cytophagales bacterium
AGCTCATGCATTGCTACAAATGAGAAATAAAAGAGGAGGCCCAAAAGGGTCTGTCGTAGACGACCCTGTGTTAAGTGAATGTTTCTTAAAATGCATATACTTGTCAAGTAATTTACACAAAACGGTGTCCATAAAAACAAAACATTCATCAGAATACTCCATGTACTATTGCACGTTCACGTGCTTCAAATGGATTAACCTTTTCGAAATCACACATACCTATGAAGAAGTCTACAAATGGTTTGCTTACTTAAAGGACAAGAAAAATATTGATGTAGTAGCATTTGTCATTATGCCAAATCATTGCCATCTCATACTTTATATGCCGAGCTCTGACTTTAATTTAAATACCATAATTAGCAATGGAAAGAGATTTATAGCCTATGAAATAATCAAACGACTCAAACTGGAAGATCATCATCGCATTCTCAAATTATTGAGCGCAAATGCTACAGAAGCTCAACAGAAAAAAGGTCAACTCCATCGGGTCTTTGAAGAATCCTTTGATGCAAAACCAATTTATTCAGATCATTTCATGCATCAAAAGATCAATTACATCCACCGCAATCCGGTAAGTGGAAAATGGAATTTAGAGAAGGATTTTGTTGATTACCCGCACAGCAGCGCATCTTTCTATGAAACTGGCAAAGCACTACATTATAATCTACGGCATTATGGAGATATTTAGATTCACGCCAGGTCTTCTTCGAAAGACACAAGAGGCCCAACAGGGTCTGTCGTAGACGACCCTGTGTTAAGTGAAAAAAAATACCTCATGCCTTCCTTCAAATGAGAAAATGAAAGAAAGGCTTCAATTTCACACCAGGTCTTCTTCGAAAGACCCAGCTCATGCATTGCTATAAATGAGAAATAAAAGAGGAGGTCCAACAGGGTCTGTCGAGACGACCCTGTGTTAAGTGAAAAAAAATACCTCATGACTTACCTCAAAATGAGAATATGAAAGAAAGGCTTCAATTTAACGCCGGGTCTTCTTCGAAAGACCCAGCTTATGCATTGCTACAAATGAGAAATAAAAGAGGAGGTCCAACAGGGTCTGTCGTAGACGACCCTGTGTCAAGTGAAAAAAAATACCTCATGCCTTACCTCAAAATGAGAAAATGAAAGAAAGGCTTCAATTTCACGCCGGGTCTTCTTCGAAAGACCCAGCTTATGCATTGCTACAATGAGAAATAAAAGAGGAGGCCCAACAGGGTCTGTCGTAGACGACCATGTGTTAAGTGAAAAAAATACTCATGCCTTCCTTCAAATGAGAAAAATGAATGAAAGGCTTCAATTTCACGCCGGGTCTTCTTCGAAAGACCCAGCTCTAGCTTTTTGTTAACTGAAGATCCACTTTAGGTGAAAAAAGAGGAGGCCCAACAGGGTCTGTCGTAGACGACCCTGTGCGAATCAATCTCTAAACCTCAGAGAAAGGTGTTTTCCACTCTGTCTCAATTTGTTCCAACTCGGACCTCAAATATGACTTGTCGCTAAATTGCTCTATGGCTTCCTCACCTGAAGGTGGTGTAATTTCATTTTCCCTGCGAGACATGTAAAGAATTGGCCCATCCTCCTTCAGTTTAATGTATCCTAATAGGTGAAAGACTTCAACCGCCCAAAGGAAGGTCACATGCTGATCCACTTTGAAAGTAAGAGGATTAGTATTGATCTTTCTTACACCCACAAGCCAATGAAGCATATTATGGCATCGGAATAGTCTAAACCGCCGTGAAAGCCGAATCCAAATTGAAGCAATGGGTTTAACGATATAAAACCCTTCTGAACCCTGCGCCTGGTAAAGTGGCATAAATATATTTCCATCAAATGGTGCTTTGACATTCTCTCCATCCAATGTGGCTAAATGTTCGTTCTTGCCAATAGCTTGGAAGTTCTTAAATCCGGGATTCATGACAAATTTTGATCCCTTCTTTATCTTATAGCTATAGGCAATTTCAAAAAACTCATGGTCCTGATCTACCGCTGCAAATTGATTCAGATTCTCAATGGCAGTTTCAGCTCCGGGAACAACCGAGGTGTCTAATTGACATTTGAACTTTAAAGACTTCCAAATCAAGCCAAGGTGATTACTCACAGTACTGTCGTCAACATTTCTGCCCCCCTGAAAAAGAATAGTGGGAAATCCCGATCTTGAGGTGGCTTCCACTAACATCCCTTTCAAATGTTCCAAAAGGCCTAACATTATGGGTACCCCAACCATTTTGCCTAACTCTCTGTTTCTCAGCGTATCACTCAACATAATATAGGGTGTGCTTTCTGATGAAGTGGAGTGAAGGTCGAAAACGTAAACATCCTTTTTTTGAGATGATAAAACCTCATCCAAAGTCTTAGCCATCTCATCACGTTCTGAACACTCTGTTATTTCGGAATTGCTATCCTCGGTAAGCCACAACCGGTTCAAATCTTTGTCCAGATACCTAACTCCTTCTTTCAAAGCCGGAAGATTTCCTGCAACACCCACAATAGATCCATTAATTGTAGGTTTGTGTACTTCTAATTGCTTAAATGTTTCCTGGAGTGCTTTGATTCCAGCGGTTTCATTTCCATGAATTCCGGCCGTAAAAACCAACATCGGTCCTTCATTCTGACCTTTATACTGCCCAATAATTCTGTTTACCTTCATCATTCTTGAAATTTCAAGGTGCGAAGGTATCGCAAATATTTCATTAACCGTTGACCATCAAATATTTAAGTGAATTATTTTCGTCATTTTGCCTGTGAATGAAGCCCATAACAGAATTCAAGCCAAATCTTAAAAAAAACAAAGGATTACCACTGATATAATAGGGTAAGTAGTTTGATAGTCCAGTCTTTGATTTTGGATGACCACTAACGACTTTTGCAGTGTTAACAGAAGGTATTGGGGACCTCCTTCCAATGAAATTAATAATTGTATTTCTTCTTTTCGTATTAGTATATACTTCCTACGGTCAAAACGGTAATAGAAGTGCATTTGATGAGGTTCATCCCATCTTCACCACTGATAGGATCACGGCCGACGGCAATCTTGATGAGCCAATCTGGCAAGAAGCGGGAATGATCACTAATCTTTGGCAGCAATTTCCATTGGATTCAGTCAAAGCGGAAGGTCAGACAGAAATTAAGATGGCCTATGATGAGGATTTCTTATATGTGGCTGTTAGGTCGAATGCAGAAAACGATCAATTCATTGTCCCTTCTTTAAAGAGAGATTTTTCGTTTCAAGGTAATGACAACATTACCATTCTTTTTGATACCTATAATGACCAAACTAATGCTTTCGTCTTCGGGATGAACGCCTACGGTGTACGCAGAGAAGCATTGGTATCGAATGGAGGCCGACAATCTGGAGATTTTCAGTCGTCCTGGGACAATAAATGGAATGGCAATGCTTCGCGACACGAAGATTATTGGATAGCTGAATTTGCCATTCCATTTAAGACTTTCCGATTTAATGAAGGAGCCACTGAATGGCGATTCAACATTTATCGTAACGATACGCAATTCAATGAAAGGTCAACCTGGAAGCGTATTCCACAAAATCGCTTGATCATGGACTTGTCCTATATGGGCAAAGTAATCTGGCCGAAGCCATTGGGTAAGCCGGGAAGGAACATTTCTATTATTCCTTATGGAACCACCGGGATTGCAAGAGACTTTGAGAACCTCGAACAAAATAGTGCCGACTTTGATGCCGATGTCGGGTTTGACGCAAAATTGGCAGTTACCTCTGGATTGAATCTGGACCTAACAGTTAATCCGGATTTTTCCCAGGTTGAAGTTGACCAACAAGTTACTAACCTTGACCGGTTCGAAATATTTTTTCCGGAAAGAAGGCAATTCTTCCTGGAAAATGCGGATCTGTTCGGAAGCTTCGGACTGAGTAGGGTTAATCCATTTTTTTCAAGGAGGATTGGAGTTGCACGGGATACCACAACGGGTCAAAACTTTCAAAACCCCATTCATTATGGTGTGAGGTTAAGCGGCAAAGTGAATGACAGACTAAGGATCGGGATGCTCAATATGCAAACCGCCAAAGAAAGTGACAACGGTCTGCCCTCTTTCAATTATACAGTTGCCGCGTTACAACAGCGGGTCTTTAACCGCTCTAACATCTCTTTCATTTTTGCCAATAAACAGAGTATCAACCCCAGTGAAAGCGGTGGAGATTTTAATGATTACAACCGGGTAGCTGGATTAGAGTATAGACTTTTTACCAATAGTAACCGGTGGATCGGAAAGGCATTTTATCATCAATCTTTTTCTCCGGAAAATCTCGATCACAATTTCACCCAGGGAGCACAATTGGAATATCAGAGACGGAAGTATCGTTTTGAATGGGCTCATGTCATGATCGGCAATGGATTCGAAGCGGAAGTTGGCTTTGTGCCTCGTAAGGACTATTTGTTGCTAAGCCCGGAATTTCAAATATTCTTCTATCCCTCCTCCGGTATTATCAACCGCCACAGCTTCAACATGGATACCAGAATATTTTTTCAAATCGGAAAGGATGGGAACCAGTTCATTGATGATTGGGGTATTGGAGAGAGGCAATTCGAATTTACCTGGGACTTCCAGTTCACAAATAACACACAGGGGTCCATCCAATCAACGGTGAATGAGATCACACTGCTCAATGATTTTGACCCAACCAGAGTCCAGGAAGACACAGTTTTCTTGCCAGCCGGTGAAACATATAACTTCACAGACTTGTCCTTGAACTATGAGTCTGATCAACGAAAAACTGTCTTCTTTAGCCTAGAACCGACTATTGGTCAATTTTATAACGGTTTCAGAACCGGAGTGGAAGGAGATGTTACCTATCGGTTTCAGCCCTACGGCAGCGTCACCTTCAATTTTAATTATAATCGCATCGACCTGGAAGCCCCGTTTAAAACAGCCGATGTATGGTTACTCGGCCCTCGTATCGATGTCACTTTTAGTAAGAAACTCTTCTGGACAACCTTCTTCCAATACAATAACCAACTTGATAACCTCAACATCAACGCCCGCTTCCAATGGCGCTTTGCTCCGGTCTCGGATTTCTTCCTGGTTTACACCGACAATTACCTGGTCGATACTTTCAGCAATTTTCAGAAACGGAATAGAGCAGTGGTAGCAAAGTTGACTTATTGGTTGAATATTTGATGTCACCGGTTCTCCTTCTTGGTACCTATGCTTCGACAAGCTCAGCATGACATTTCGACAAGCTCAGCATGACATTTTGAGTAATAATGATTGCATACATTTTGCAGTATTGTCATTCTGAGCCCGTCGAAAAAAGTTGCTAAAAACTGCCTGTATGTTCTATAATGGTTGATTTTGTTCATTCTATTTAACATAATCACCAATTATATAACAAACGATTAAAAGCAGCCCACAAGCATTGTTATATAATGTTATTATGTTAACCAGCGAAGCTGGACATTTTGCGAGATCGTATCCATTGGCCGGGCTAAGATTAACGTGGCCCTTTTGTTATATAATATAACAAACAGTACTAATAGTAGGCTACAACTCTTATAAACAGACACTCAATAAACAGTATGAGTTTTCAGTTGTTGGCAAAAGTGCCTTATCTTAATTGATTGTTCTGATTTTGTTGGAGAATTCTCTTAATCTATCGGCAACTTACTTGAAGAGCTTTCTTTCCATAACCGCATTTATTCTTCTCCTAAAAGGTTGTGTATCAAGAGAGTACGATGAATTCAAAGTGGCGAAAATCAATGATAGTACTGAAGTTAGACTACAATTAGGAAGTACTAACATGCTTATTTGTACTGTCTACGATTCCATAACCAGTATCTGGCCACTTCGATACCCCGTGTATCAGTACCAGTTTGGAGATATCAATCACAATGGTAATGTCGACCTAGCGGTGGGTGTTTTTAAGGCTACAAGGTATGACTCCATCAAAAGAAATCGTTTATTTCTATTTCAGGTAAGAAATAATTCCATCATTCCCCTATGGTTGGGATCTTCTGTTGGTCATCCGATTGTAGATTTCCGAGTGCTTGAAGATTCCCACGGAGATCAGTTTATTAGAATCCTTGGTTTAGAAAAGAGTGAGAAATATTTAATAGCAGATTACGTGTGGTACGGTTTCGGATTGACATTGTCCCATTATGCAAGAAGGGAAATTGCAACTAAAATAGCCAAAGAGTACTTTTATAAAGACATATGAATCCCTATCATACTACCTGTATAAAGTTAATTACTATGAAGCCTACAAAAAGATCTTTTTGTTCGAGAATAGCCATTAGTCCAATGGTGCTGTCAATATTGTTATCATGTGGTGATAGTAACCAAAAACAGTTGAGTGAAGAGGGGAACACTTCCGAAACATCTGATGAAACCGCGACAGATACTGAACAAGTCGTGGAGGAAGAAGCATATAGTTCAGAATATATCGAAGGCATGCCTTGGGATTCTACTTCGTATCAGTCCTTACGACAAGAATTGCCTCCATTTGACTTCAATCAAGATTTATCTGGTAAATCAGCTTATGAGCTTCGTATACAGAGAAATTCAATTCCCGCCAGGTATGGCTATCTCTTTATGAAATCTGACCTTCGTGGTCATTTTTATAATAATACCGAATGGTACAGAAAAATCATGGAGGCACGATGGTATGGAGACTGTAATTACAGCGGTCTACAACCAGCACCCCCTATTGAATATACGGCTGAAGAGATCGACTTTATGGAAAAAGTAAGGGGCTTGGAATCGGATAAAAAGGGACAGAATTACATCACGAAAAATGGTTTGAAGTATGCAAATACTAACAATATTATTAACACGTGGCAATACAAGAATATGCCCGGCGAACTCATTGAAAAATTAGGACAGCATGGATTTGCTGTTGTGCCTAATAACAATGTCCAGTTATTTCATTTATATGAAGAAAACGACTACAGTCAGACTCAAAATTTCGTGACCACTGATCTTTATCTACAGCTATTTCACATGCATTTTTCTTTTTTGCTTCGCAAGTTAGAAGAAGATAAATTCATTCCGATTCTAATCGAAATGATGGAGGGTTTCCTTAACGAAGTCGAAAATCAAATATCCAAAACCACGGACCAACAAACCATAGATGCCCTGTCCTACAATGCCACTTCCTACTCTATTCCTCTTTCAATATTAAATGGTGAAACAAATAAGGTACCTGAGCAATATAAACAACACGTTAATTCAGAATTAACTAAAATTAAATCTGCAGTAGCCTCTACATCTACATTTCTCAAAGCTTACAAAGTCTTTAAATTTCCTTATGACCAATTTAAACCAAGAGGTCATTATAATAGAACAGAGGCCTTGCAAAAATACTTTAATGCCATGCAGTGGTTACAATTGGCTCCTTACTGTCTGGAAGATGAGGATGACCTTAAGAAAGCCGTGGTAGCCGCGTATATACTGAACAATGGCGTTGGCAGGTCCGGAAAATCATTAGTGAACCTTTATGATGCGATCTTAACTCCTACTACTTTTTTAATCGGCAAACCAGATAACCTTTCCTTATTAGACATATGTCATATAGTGGAAAGCAAAAACTATGGAGACATAAGCGAAGCAATAAAACCGGAAAATCTCGCCGGCATCTTAGCAGATCTGAGAGATTTGGCAAAAGATAAAAATGTAATCAAACCTAAAATCCAAAATACATGTCCAGATAAAATAAATTTTATGCCCGCCCGATTTGTCCTGGACAACGAAATATTACAAACCATGGTGGATTTGGATCAAAGGCCCTACCCTCAAGGATTGGATGTCATGGCCAGTTTCGGAAATCCGGCAGCGGAACGCATACTCGTTGATGAGTTGAATGAAGATAAAAACTGGGACAAGTTCCTGCCAAATCTTCAGAAGATGAAAGATAAATATGCCAATTACGAAGGATGGGATGAAACTGTTTACACAAAATGGATTCAGGGATTGAATAAAATGCTCGAAAGTAAAGACGACTATCCTTACTTCATGCAGTTACCTCAATGGAACAAGAAAAATTTAAATACTGCTCTG
The DNA here is from genome assembly GCA_029262955.1 of Cytophagales bacterium. Taxonomy (GTDB): domain Bacteria; phylum Bacteroidota; class Bacteroidia; order Cytophagales; family Cyclobacteriaceae; genus JAJCYL01. The sequence continues at coordinate 8,020 of JAJCYL010000465.1, forward strand.
GCATCCTGGGCTGAATTAAAACATGATGCTATCTTATATACAGAGCAAATCGGGGCAGCCGAGTGTGGTGGAGGAGGAGACTGCGAGCCTCCTCCAAATCCATACGTACTGGGCTATGTAGAGCCTAACATAAAATATTGGCAATCGGCCATTGACTTATTGGAACTGGCCAAATCACTCTTGGATAGTCATGGTCTTTTAGATAGAGAAATGAATCACGATTTTAGCAGCTTAATGGAGACCTGTACATTCTTGAATAATGTAAGTAAGAAAGAGTTAAATGGAGAAAAACTTTCCGAACAGGAATATAGAACCATTGAACTAATTGGTAGCTCTGTTGATTACCTTACTCGTGCTATCATAGATGTCAATGACTGGGGTGAAGTCACGGGTCCAGACAAAGAAATAGCCGTTGTAGCTGATGTTTATACTAATAATCAAGGTACAAAGGCCGGCATTTTGCATGTTGCAGTTGGTTATGCCAATGATTTATATGTACTCGTTGAAATTGAGGGTAATCTCTATATTACCAAAGGTGCTACTTTTAGTTATTATGAATTTCCAACACCACTAGATAAGCGTTTAACTGATGAAGAGTGGCAGGAAATGTTAAAGAATAAAAGGGTATACCCTACTCCAGACTGGATGGAGGAAGTTATTCTTCATCTGAATCAGGATATACAACCACAGACCGTTGAATATATTTACAGTTCTGGATGCTAATAAGGCTATTCATCCTAAGTATACCATGCCTAATGGCCTGTGGGCCAGATAGCAAAATGGAGGTTGTCTTTGGTGGTGATGTGATGCTGGACAGAGGTATCAGATCTGAAATTGACAAGAATGGATTAACCAGTCTTTTAGACGATATAAGTCCAATTTTTAAATCATCGGACTATGGAGTAGTAAACCTTGAATGCCCAATCGGATCTTTACCGACACCATTAACAAAACAATTTGTTTTCATCGGAGATCCCAAGACACTTCCTGATCTACGTCAAGCTGGTATAAGTCATTGTATAATGGCTAACAATCACAGCTACGACCATGGGCGGGAAGCGATGGTAAAAACAGCCAATCATCTTTTAGATAATAGTATTATACCTGTCGGATATGGTAAATCTCAAAATGCTGCATGTGAACCAGTAATACTTGAGAAAGGTGAAATTCGAGTAGCCGTATTTGCATCTGTGACTTTAGGTCTTGAGGCTTGGATGTATCTTGAAAATGAACCTGGGATGTGTCAGGCTACTATTGGTGATTTACAAAGTGCTATTAAAATGTATAAAAAGCGAAAGCCTGAACATCTTGTGATCGTCACATTACACTGGGGAGCAGAATATCAGCAATACCCAATGTCACTTCAGCGGAGACAGGCTAAAGCTCTAATTGAGGCTGGAGCTGATGCCATTATTGGACATCACCCCCATGTTGTTCAAAGCTTCGAATCCATAATGGGGAAACCAGTATTTTACAGCATAGGAAATCTCGTTTTCGACAATCAAAATCCCATTACACATGAAGGGATATTGGTGAAATTAACCATTCATGAGAACTCTCGCCTGAATACTACTATTATTCCGTATCATACAGTTAAAAGTAAACCGATAATAATGAGTGAAAATCAAAAACTATTTTTTATGAATCAGTTTCAAAAGCACTCGAATCAATTGCCGAAATAAAAATCGGATGGACTGGAGCAACTTGTACTTGAATCGACCCATGTCATAAACGCACCCATTTGCCATTCCCTCTACCTCCCCACTCCCGATAGCTATCGGGATCAAAAATGTCAAAA